>JAGVLI010000271.1 GCA_020054355.1 Planctomycetales bacterium
CCAGAAGCTGCTGAAGCACCAGCAAGCCGAAGTGCCGACCGTCCTGCAGGCCCGGCCGGAGGTGCCCTCGGCGCTCGCGGCCGTGTTCCGCAAGATGCTGGCCAAGCGCCCCGAGGATCGCTACCAGACTCCGGCGGATGTGGTCCGCGCCCTGGCCGGGTTCGAGGAAGGGCGGACGGCGAGGCTGCCGTTTGGAGTCCAGCGCCGCCGGCTCTGGCGTTGGGGAGCTGCCGTCGGACTCATGCTGATCGGGGCTGCGTGCCTCGGTCTCTGGCTGCTCGGTCCTTCCACCGGGACCAGCTCCAGCCACGGCGTGCGCAAGCAAGCCTGGCGACACGCCGCCGCCGTGCGCCAGGTGGCCTTCAGCCCCGACGGCAAGCTGATTTACAGCGGCAGCGACGACTGCGAAGTCCTCGGCGTGGACCGCTTCACCGGCAGGCCCCAGCCCGTCCTCGACCTCAAGCGGCTGGTCCCGAACGCGACTTGCGTGGCCTTTTCACCGGACGGCGCAACGTTGGCGGTGGCAGCCGGTCCGCGCAACGAGGAAAGCATCCGCTTGTGGAACCTGGCGACCCTGGAGGAACTCAAGCCGTTTCGCGGCCATGCGGTCATCTCCGGCCTGCAAGCCATCGTCCTTTCTCCGGAGAGCAAGGGACTGGTTTCGACCGGCAATCGGTTCGTGAAGCTGACGAGCATGAGCGGCCGATATTCGAGCCTCGATCCGGGCATCGGCAACATCCTGACGGCGGCAATGGCTGCCGACTGCAAGACCCTCGCTGTTGCCGGGGAGCAGGCGCTCATCAAGCTCTACGACGTCGCCATTGCCGCCAAGGAAGGCAGTCTGGCGGGGGAACAGCGCGTCTTGAAAGGGCATACCGCGCCGGTGCGCGCCCTGGCCTTCGCGCGCGACGGCAAGACGCTCGCTTCCGGCGGCGCGGACAAGACGATCCGGCTCTGGGACGTGGCCACGGGCACGACACGGCATACCCTGGAGCCACCGGAGGGAGGGACGATCAACGTCGTGGCGTTTTCCCCCGACGGTCGCACCCTGGCCTTTGGCGGCGGCGACCTGAAAATTCGGTTCTGGGACGTGGCCACCGGCAGGCAACTGGTGGATTGGCCCGGTCACGACCAGGCGGTGCTGGCGCTGGCCTTCTCCGCGCGGGGCGATTTCCTGGTCAGCGGCAGCGAGGATGGCAGCGTCCATGTCTGGGAAATCAAGCCGCGACCGTAGGCGGCACAGGCCGTCGAGCAATGATCGTGCTTCACGTGCCGGCCGCGCCTGCAAAATCCTTGGCGCGACTTTCGGGCGGTCCTATACCGCCCACCCGTTTGAGGTCACAAACCGTGACCTCAAACGGGTGGCGCAACTTGAAATCACAAATTGTGACTTCAAGTTGGGTGGGATCGGAAACCCCGGCTCAATCAGCAGCGGCGAAGCGCATGGCAACCTTCGATTGGCGTCCGTTCCTGGAGCAGTACAGCCGCGAACTTCTCGCGGACCGTCAGTTGCGGCAGCAAATCACCGAACCTGTTGCTCGATCCGGCTGGATGGGCTTCGAGCCGGCAACGGAAACACAATTGACCGAGTTGGAAACGCGCCTCGGCGTCGAACTCCCGGACTCCTACCGGCAGTTTCTCGCAGCCACGAACGGCTGGCGTCAGAGCGGGGGCTTCATCGATGCCCTCTGGCCGTGCGCGCAGGTCGATTGGTTTCGCGCCAACCACCAGGACTGGATCGATGCGTATGTGTTGCCGAGCCAGGGCGAGCCGCCCATATCACTGGACGAACATTGCGACTACGGTCCCGAGCAGGATTGCTGCAAATTTCGGGTGGAGTATCTGCAAGCGACGCTGTTGATCTCGGAGGTCGGAGATTCCGCGGTCTACCTGCTGAACCCGGAGATCAAGACCGCATCCGGCGAGTGGGAGGCGTGGTTCTTCGCCAACTGGCTGCCGGGCGCGAGGCGCTATCATTCCTTCTGGGACCTCATGCAGGCGGAACGCCAGTCGTTTGTCGAACTTCGGGATCACGACGAGCTGCGCTATTTCCCCGACGACGGCCTGGAAACACTTCCGCCCAAGCTGCCAGGACTCATCCAGGAACTGATGGACAAGGCACGGGAGCATGGCACTGGCCAGCAAGAGCGGCTTTCCCGAGGTCAGCCGCAACTCGAAGACTACACCGATGGCATCATCGCGGCCTTGGAGTCCGCTGTCGTTGCGGTGAAAGAGATCGCGGCCCAGGACCTTCCTCCGAGCGCGCTGCTCGATCGCTTGACCGGCTTGGCTGCGGGCCTCGAACGTCAATGGAAGGCTGACTGCCGACCTCTTGATACATTTCAGCATGACGAGCGTGGCGGCCAGGCCGAGGGAAACCGCGAGGCGACAGCAATTGTTCGCTGGTTCTTGAATCAGCCGCAAAACTGAGCCAGCTCACGCCGAGCGCGGCGTGGCGGCGGCAACAAAATTCTTGGCACCCCTTTCCGGCCGTCCTATACTGCACGCAACGGAACGGTGCCCGCCTCGTACACGTGAGGACCGCACAGCCAACATGCCCCCGCCGGGCGATTTCTTGGACCGCCTTGCCCTGCGCGAACATCAGGCGACGGCCCTTCGCGCCTTGCTCGCCGAAATTCACCCGCGCAACGAGTTTTATCGCCGCAAGTTCGCCGCTGCTGCCATCGACCCAGCTGCGATTCAAGCGCTCGACGACCTGCCGCGTCTGCCCTGGACGACGAAAGAAGAACTGCTCGCCGCTCAGCAAACCTGCCCGCCCTATGGCACCGTGCTCACTTACCCGGTCGAACGCTACAGCCGGCTGCACCAGACTTCCGGCACCGCCGGCCAGCCGCTGCGCTGGCTCGATACACCGGATAGCTGGAAACGCATGCTCGGCTGCTGGGAAACGATCTTTCGCATCGTCGGCCTGCGGCCCGGCGACCGGCTGTTTTTTCCGTTTTCCTTCGGGCCGTTCCTGGGCTTCTGGACCGCCTTCGACGCCGCCGCCCGCCTGGGCTACCTGTGCCTGCCCGGCGGCGGCATGAGCAGCAGCGCCCGATTGCGCTTTCTCCTCGACCATCGGGCGACTATACTCTTTTGTACGCCCACGTATAGTTTGAGACTGGCCGAGGTCGCCGCGC
>JAGVLI010000104.1 GCA_020054355.1 Planctomycetales bacterium
CATTGGGGCCGCGGCCGGCGCACCGTCGTCCGGCGTCGGTTGCACGTCCGTCAAATCCCAGACGCACTGATCGCAGAACAGCGACCCGTCTTCGTTCCTGGCTCCGCAACTTGGACACTTGATCACGAGTGAAACCTCCACGAAGGCAATACCTTATGCACGCGGCCCCAGGGACGTTCGCGCCCGGCGCAGGGTCGGAAGGGAACGCGGCTGCGAAATCGCTGGGGAAATGGCCTGCTGGAATTCGGAATGAGCGGACCCAAGGTCCGTGGGCCAGGTTTTCAACCTGTCGGACAGGTTGAAAACCTGTCCCCACGTTCGTTCGGCCCGCCCGTCCTGAGTCGTCGGCTTTATCTCTTACCATTCTTTGAAGCGCAAAACTAACTTTTTTCTCCCGGAAATGATGCCGCCGCCGCACCGCTTGCGGCTTAGCAACGCCAGCGGCCTTAAATCACGGCGCCGTCCGGGACGATGGTGCCCTTGGGGATGTTGACGATGCCGTCGCGGATCACGTAGTTCTCGCCCTCGTCTTCCTGCAGCTTGCGCTCGTTGACGATGCGGACGTTGCGGCCGATCCGGCAATCCTTGTCGAGAATGGCCCGCTCCAGCAAGCTGCCGTCGCCGACGCCCAGGTCGGGAATGCCGCGCCGCCGGTTGTTGTCCCGTTCGGCGTCGGTCTCGAAGCGGTCGGCGCCGATGATGACGCTGTCGCGGATGGTGCAGTTCTTGCCGACCCGGCTGCGCACCCCCAGCAGGCTGCGCTCGATGCTCGTGCCCGACTGGACCACGCAGCCGTCGCTGATCAGGCACTGGTTCAGCGTGGCCGCGCTGACCCGCGACGCCGGCAGGAAGCGCATGCGCGTGTAGATCACGCCTTCGGGGCTGTGGAAGTCGAACGGCGGATCGTCGCCGGCCAGCGCCAGGTTGGCCTCGTGGTACGACTGCACCGTGCCCAGGTCTTCCCAGTAGCCGTCGAACATGTGCGTCTGGAGCCGGTGCGTGGTCAGGCTGCGCGGGAAGACGTCCTTGCCGAAATCGGTCGCCAGCGGCTTCTGGGTCAGCAAGTCGATCAGCACGTCGCGCTTGAAGGCGTAGATGCCCATGCTGGCCAGGTACTCGCGGCCGCGCGGCTCGATCCCTTGTTTCCGCAGCCATTCCGGCGGGGTGCGCACCGGCGCGCGTTCCGGGTCGGTCTTGGGTTTCTCGACGAAGCCCAGCACGCGGCCGGTATCGTCCTGGCGCAGGATGCCGAAGTTGTGGGAATCCTCGGTCGCCACCGGCAAGACCGCGATGGTGGCGTCGGCGTTGTTGTCCCGATGCGTCTTGACCAGGTGGCGGAAGTCCATGCGGTAGAGCTGGTCGCCCGACAGCACCAGCACGTCCCGGCAGCGGTCCTCGATGACGTAGCGCAGCTGCTGGCGGACGGCGTCGGCGGTGCCCTGGTACCACTCGGAGGTCTCGTTGGTCTGCTGGGCGGCGAGGATTTCGACGAAGCCCCGGCTGAAGGGATCGAACTTGTAGGTATGGCTGATGTGCCGGTGCAAGCTGACGCTCAGGAACTGCGTCAGGACGAAGACGCGGTTGAAGCCGCTGTTGATCGAGTTGCTGATGGGGATGTCGATGAGCCGATACTTGCCGGCCACGGGCACGGCGGGCTTGCTGCGGAGCTTGGTCAACGGATAGAGCCGGGTGCCTCGGCCGCCGCCGAGGATCAGGCAAAGCACGTCCTGCATGGATAGCCTCTCTGGAGCGCCAACCCCCGCTCCGGGGGAGCGTCGCCGGCCGGGAGCACGGGACCGAAGCAAGCAGAGGTCATGGTATCACACCGGCAAGGGGGGAGGAAAAGTGGAATCGGCAAAATCGCCGCGCGCCGCTGGACCGCTTGCGGGTTAGCATGGCCATTCAACGAGAAAAGACGAAGAGGAACGGCTGCCCGTCCCTCCTCGTCTTCCTCTCGTTCCGTTCCGTTGTGTTCAGGCGTGCTAAACCGCAAGCGGTAAGGCGGTTATTTTTCGGTTTGTTGATCGCGGGCCAGGTTTTCCAGGTGCTTCATGGCCCGGACGTGCAGCTGCCGGACCCGCTCCTTGGTGATGCCCAGCTGCTTGCCGATCTCCTCCAGGGTGACGTGCTCGGGGTAGCTGTCCAGGCCGGCCCGCATCCGCACGATCTGCTGTTCGCGCGGATCGAGCTTCTCCAGCAGGGCGTTCACCCGGTTCCGGGCTTGCTCCTGCGTGGCGACCACTTCCTGCTCGTTGGTGCGGCGGTCGGTCGCGATGTTGAACAGCTCTTCCTTGCCGGTCTGGAAGTGCTCCCGGTGGTTGCGCTCGGCCGGGATGCTGCGGGCATAGTTCTTCATGATCGCCCAGCTGGCGTAGGTGCTGAACTTGTTGCCGCGGGCGTAGTCGAACTTGTCCACCGCCCGGATCAGCGACATGTTGCCGTCGGACACCAGCTCGTGGTAGTGCTCCAGCTGATCCAGGTGCTTCTTGGCGATGGAGCGCACCAGCCGCAGGTTGCAGCGGATCAGCCGGTCCTTGACCGCGCCGGCCCGGCGCTGCAAGTCCTCGATGGCTTCGATGTCCTGGATCCGCGCTTCGCGGGGGTCCAGCTCGGCCCGCAGCTTCGCCGCCTGGTGCTTCAGGAAATTCATCTGCCGGAACAGGTGGGCCTCCTGCTCCTTGCTCAAGAGCGGCTCCTGATACAGGTGCGCTTCCTCTGGCGGCACGTCCGCCGGGACTTTGACCTTGCGGCGTTCCATCTCGTAGGCGTCGGCGTTGGGCATGGACGCCATGATCTCGGCTTCGGCGGCCGGATCGTCGAACGTCGGGTTGCCGATGACCTCCAGCGGCTGGGCCAGCAGCGCCTTGGCCCGCACCTCGTTGATGATCCGATGGATCGAGGTCCGGGTCTTGCGGAAGCGCTCGGCCAGCCGGTCGATGCCGATGCCCCGGCGGAACGAGTTGAAGATCACATCCTTGGTCTCGTCGGACAGCGTGCCGGCGACTTCGGGGTACAGCGCGGTTTCCGGGTGTTCCCGGTCGTAGTTCTTGATGGTGTAGCGCACCGTTTCGGGAGAGCGGCCCAGTCGGCGGGCGATGCGCCGGC
>JAGVLI010000247.1 GCA_020054355.1 Planctomycetales bacterium
AGCCGGAGGCGAGCGCTGCGGCGCAGCGCTCGCCTCCGGCTCGCGGCTAAACTAAGCGGCTTCCTCCATCTGGTAGGCCCGCGCGAAGCCGCGCGACTCTTCCTTCTCCACCAAGTCGAGGAACGCCTGCTCGGTCTGCTGGCCCACGCTGCGAATGCTGACCAGCGTGACCTTCGAGTCGGCCAGCGTCATGAAGACGTTGGCCAGCGCGGAAGTGTTCGTGGTGTCGTCGTTGAGCCGCAACTCCAGTCGGCGCTGCTTGAGGCTGACCGTCTTGAACTCGGTCATGTTCTTGATCGCCGCCGTGGCCTTGGTGATCGCCTTCTGGTCGCCTTCGAGGTCCAGCTCGTAGTGGTTGCGGCGCATTCGGCCCTTCAGGTCTTGCAGCGAGCCGTTGTAGATCAGCTGTCCCCGGCTGAGGACGGCCGCGTGGTTGCAGACTTCGTCCACGTCGCTCAGGTTGTGGCTGGAGACGATCAGGGACTTTTCCCGGCTCAGGCGCTTGATGAGTTCCAGCATGCTGCGGCGCGCTTCCGGGTCGAGGCCGTGCGTCGGCTCGTCCCAGATGAGCAGGTCCGGCTCGTTGATGAGGCTTGCCGCAACGGCGAGCCGCGAAGTCATGCCATTGGAAAAGCCCGCGATCGGTTCGCCCGAAACCGGCAGCAGATCGACCGCCCGGATCAGCGAGGCCAGGCGCGGCTTGCGCGTGTCGGCGGTGAGGCCGAACAGCCGGGCGACATAGTCGAGATAGGTGATCGGCGTCATGCCCGACGGGAATTGCGGATTCGTGGGGATGTAGCCCATGCGGCGGCGCAGGTCGGCGGCGTTGGGGGACATGGCCTTGCCGAACAACTTGACCCAGCCCGCCGTCGGTCGATGCAACCCCAGCACCAGGCGCAGGAAGGTCGTCTTGCCCGCGCCATTGGGTCCGAGCAGACCCAGGACGCAGCCAGGCTCGATCGACAGGGTGACATCGTTCAGCGCGATCTGGCGATTCTGGTAAATCTTGGTGAGCTTGTAAGTTTCAATCACCAGGCCGCTGGGGTTGTCGGCCACGAGAGCTATCCCTCCATGAGGCACACCATCCGGGGGCGGGACTATACAGTCCCTCCAGCTTGCTTCCTAGAGCAACTGCCGACACGCGCCGCGTGCGGCTTCGTTTCGTGTCGAGAATTCAGTGGTCGAGGGCAGACCCGTAGGTCAGGCTTTCCAGCCTGACTGAAGCGCCCGCGATTGGTGGCACATTCAGGGCGCTTCAGTCAGGCTGGAAAGCCTGACCTACGACGTTCGTTCAATTCCTCGGCGTCCGATGGATCACCGCCGGCCACTTCTTCTTGAAGTTCCACTTCACGTCGTTGTCCACGTCATGGCACTTCTGGCAATCCAGGTCGAGGCGCAGCAGCCGCTGCGCTTCCTGCTCCGGCGTCTCGTTCGGCTGGGGCTTGAACGGGTTCATCAGGGCGAGCAGCTTGGCTGGCGTCTTCTTGCCTTGTTCCGCATGCAGGCTACCGGGACCGTGGCAGCTTTCGCAACCCACGTCCTTCAGGTGCGAGGTCTTCGGCTCGTTGACGTAGCCGCTCTCGAAGCCGAAGCCGACTGTATGGCAGACGATGCACTCGCCGTCGAACTGGCGCAGCTCCGGCCGCTTGGCATCGACCAGCGTCTGGTAAGCGTGCGAATGCGGGTGGCCCTTCCAGACTTGGAAGGCATGGCGATGGCAACTGATGCACTCGTCGGAGCCGACATACTTGGCATCGGGATATTCGACCTGCACCGGATGTTTGCGCTGCGTGTACTTCTCCAGGTAGTTGCCGTCCTTCACTTGCCGGGTGTAGTCTTCGAGCAACTGCAAGACGGGATTCGCTTTTTCCTGGCCGGGTTTGGTTTCGTATTCCTCGCCGAGCATGGCCAGCTGATAGCGCATCTCGAAGGGCTGCGCCGCGTTGGCGGTGCGCCAGAGTCCGACCACGCCGACGTAGCGCGCCTTCTGGCCGACGCCGATCACCCAGGCGTTGTTGATCTTCTCCGGCTTGTCGGACGGCTCGGACTCCCGCGTCAGGCACAGCACCACCTGGAACTGCGGAAAGTGCCGGGCGCATTCGTTGGCTTCCGCCTGGTTGCCCTGGTAGAGCAGCAGGCGCACATCGGGTTTCTCCGCCTGCATGTCCTTGAGGACCGTGTTGAGCGTGGCCGTGGTGTCGCTGAATTGCAGCGGCGGGTTCTGCTGGGGAATTTTGGCGCGGACGGTCGGCCCGATGATGCCGGTGACGCCCAGTTTGAGTTTGCCCTGGGGAGGCGCTTGCACGGCCCAGGAACCGAGCATGTCCGGGAAGTTCGCGTCCTTGTCGCGCAGGTTGGCCGCCACGATGCGCGGCGACTGGTCGTTCAGGGCGTACTGGCCGAGGGTGTCGATCAACGGCATCTCGGTTTCGGACTGTCCCAGGCCGACGGCGAGGTAGTTCATCAGCTTCAGGGCTTTCATCGAAGTCTGGTACTTGAGCAGCGATTGTGGGCCGCGATGCTGGGGCGTATCGAGCAGATCGCCCAAATCCACGCCGAGGACGGGCCAGCCGCGATCCTGCAAGCCCTTGATGAAGTTATGCCGTCGTTGCAGCCCGCCGTACTGCGGCTTGGAGCAGCCGCAGGGGTTCAAGAAGCCGTGCTGCTGGGCGGAGAGCACCAGCACCAGGTCGGGCGCGCGTTGCGGCCAGTCGCGGAACAGGAGTTTCTCGGCTTCGGCCGGCGGCTGCGTGTTAGCGGCGGCCGTGCCCTCGCCGGGCGCCAGCTGGCGCTGGGCATGGAGGATGCCGGTGGTGGAGGAGAAATAGATGCTGGCTGCCGTGAGCAGGCAGAAGATGAGCAGCAGTCCCAGGGCTGCATGGAAGCTGAGACGGCGGGCGGCGGCGCGCGGGAGTTCTGGCTGCATCAGTCGTGTCCTCCGTGACGAACACCGCTCGCCTCCGGCGCGCGGCAAATCGCTGCTCGACTCTACTGCGTCCCTTGGCCCAGGACCGGGATGCGCAACCGACGCGGCGCGGCTCCGTGGACCTTGAGAAACACGGTGCTGGTGCCTGGCAACTTGCCGACCACCGCGCCG
>JAGVLI010001033.1 GCA_020054355.1 Planctomycetales bacterium
ACTCCGGCCGGTCGAATCGCTTGCCGCACTGGCTGCATGCAAAGGCAATCATGCGCTGTCCGCCACTTGCCGTTTACGGCTTTGCAATGCCTGAAAACTCAGAATGTAGGGTCCGCTGTGCGGACCATCAGGTGCAGTCATTTCGGCGCTTCAATGGTCCGCACAGCGGACCCTACGGGGATCGATCCGGCAATGCGAGCCGGTCTCTGGCCGTTGATAGTTTACCGCATTACTTGTCCCCTGGCACGCGCATCACGACCTTGATGGCCTCGCCGGCTTGCATCAGACGGAAGCCGCGCTCGAAATCCATGAGGTCGATCTGGTGCGTGACGATCTCGTCGAGGTGCAGCCGGCCCGACAGCAGGAAGCCTTCGACCTGATACCACGTCTCGTACATTCGCCGGCCGTTGATGCCCAGCACGGTAGCGCCCTTGAAGATGATGGCGTTGGGCAGATCGAACTCCACGGGTTTCGACGGCAGCCCCAGCATGGCCACGGTCCCGCCGTTGCGCAGCGTCTGGAAGCCCTGGCGGATCGCCGTCGGGTTGCCGCTCATTTCCAGCAGCACCTGCGGCCCCTGGTTGTGGGTTTCCTGGCGCACGAGCTTCGGCCAGTCCGGATCGGTGGCCTGGTAAGTAGCATCCGCCCCGAACTTCCGCGCCAGGGCCAGGCGCTTTTCATCCACATCGACGGCGAAAATCTGCCCGGCCCCAGCGGAACGGGCGATGGCCACCGCCATCAGACCGATGATGCCGACGCCGGTAATCAGCACGCTCCGGCCGCTCACCCCCGCCGACATGACCGTGTGCATGGCATTGCCGAGCGGATCGTGAATGGCGGCAATGTGGTCCGGAATGGCGTCGTGAACCGGCCAGATATTGTCTTCGGGCATCGCAATGTAGCCGCCGAAGCAGCCGTCGCGGTCGATGCCGATGATGTCCACTTTTTCGCAGATATGGCCGTTGCCGGTGCGGCACGGTTCGCAGACGCCGCAGCCAATGTGCCCTTCGCCGCTGACCCGCACGCCGATATCGACCTTCGACACCGCCTCGCCGACCGCCGCCACCCGGCCGACGAACTCATGGCCGATGGTGATGCCGACCGGAATCCGGCTGGCGCTCCAGGCGTCCCATTCGTAGATATGGCGGTCGGTTCCGCAGATGCCCGCATGGGTGACTGCCACCAGCACATCGTGCGGCCCGATGGTCGGCGTCGGCGCTTCGGGCCGCCAGGTCAAACCCGGCGCGGCAGCGGTCTTCTTCAGGGCGACCATGCTCTTCGGTATCGCGACGGCAGGCATGTGACAGTTCCTTGAGATGCGAAGTATTGCGGTAGACTAGGGGAAGGGCCGGGCGGTTGGCAAGGAGAATGGGCCAGATGCACGATAGAGTGGCCACCCAATCGCCATTCGGAAACCTGGCGATCAGGATTCGTTCTCAGTCTGCCAAACACACCCGGCGATAGCCGGCTGCCATTCGCAGCAAACTGAAACTCTCGTCGATATGCTTCCTCGCAGCCGTTCCCCAGCGACGGCGCAAATCCGGATCATTGGCCAACTGGACCAGCGCTTCGGCGAATACGACTTGATCGCCACGTGCAACCAACCGCCCATTGACTTCGTCGATCACTTGCTCGGATGCCCCGCCAACATCGGTGGCGATCACCGGCAAGCCCATCGCCAGCGCTTCCAGCGAAGCATTCGGGCAACCGGCCGGTTCGGAAATCATCGCGAATACGTCGAGTTGCCGCAGAAATGCCTCGATGTCCTGCACGTCGCCCAGCCACTCGACCGCCAGGCCAGTGGCTTGCCGGCGCAGTTCATCGATATACGCATCGGCTCCGATTTCCGGGCCGCCGGCGATGCGCAGGACGTGCGGCGGCAACCGGGGCACGGCCAGGCGCAACGCGGTCAGGAGTTCTTCCAACTTTTTCTGTGGCGAAATTCGTGCCGAGGTGCCGATGACGAGCTTGTCCGTTGGCGACTTGTCGAGCGCTGAACTGGCAGGCAGTGGGACGCCGTTGGGGATGACATGTACGGGCGCGCCGAGCAGCCGTGCTGCCTGCTCGGCTTCCGCGCGATACTTGACGATCGCGCCTGCCAGCCGCTTGCCGTAATCGAGCGAACTTCGATAGGGCAATCCCGGCCGAGGCCGCGCGAAGTAGCGTTCCATCGACGAGAAATACATCTCGCCGGGACTGATGTCGAAAATCGGCACGTCGAGCAGGGCATCCGCGAGCAGCAGCTTATACTCGAAGATGACATTCCAGAACAGCACGGCTTGCGGCGGATCGGCATCGAGGCGTTCGAGCAGCAGAGCGACCGGCTCGGCCGGGTCGATGTTTCCAGCGGGCGGCAAGGCGAGCACGGGGATGCCCGACGCTTCCAGGCTTTGTCGGCCTGCCGTTGGCCATTCGAGTTCTTCTTGCAACACGGCCGCTCGGACGGGAATCCCTTGCCGGTGCAGCTCGCACAGCAAGCGGCGAGCGCTCGATTGCGCCCCGCCCGTGGAGAAGTTGTTCGCAATCAGCCAGATGCCGCGCGCGGGACGTTTGCGATTCGCAACAATGGCGCGCGGATAGAGACGGGCATACTGCTCGGCCATGCGGAAGCGGCTGAAATGCACCGCAGCGGCGTTCGCCCCACTTTCACGCGGCTGGCTGGCGATGTCCGCCAAAACCTCCGCGAACTGAACGGCAGGAGCATCCAGCGGCAGCACCTTCAGCGCAGGGTTGTTCCGTGCGATTTCCTCCGTGCCACCCGCAGCGGTGGCTACAACTGGCTTGCCAGCAGCGAGCGCTTCCAGATGTGCCAGACTCAGCCCTTCGTGGGCGCTGGTGGAAACCAGCACGTCGGAAGCGGCCAGCAGCGCGGGCACGTCCTCCAGGGGGCCGCTCCAGCGAATGGAGTCTTCCAGTTGCAACCGGCCGATTTCGTCCTTCACTTGGGCAATCGCAGCCAGCGCGGACGGATTTTGCCAGTTGTTTTCTCCGGCCAGGACCAGCCGGATGTTGCGCTGGGGCAACCTGTCGCGGAGAGCGGCCAAAATGCCCGGCAACCAGTGCAAGCGCTTCTGCGGCCGAGGATTGGCCAGTGCCGTCAGCACGAAGTCCTCAGCGTGCAGTCGCAGAGCTTCTCGCAGTTTGCATCCTCGCTCGTGCAATTCGGGCGACGGCTGATAGGGCACGAAGTCGATGCCGTTCCAGACGGTTCGAGTCGGCGGCATCAAGTTTGCCGCGCGCAGTTCATCCTCGACCGCCTGGGAACAAGCAATGACTAACGATGCGTCACTGGGTTGCAGAGTGTCCATTCCCGCCGGCCAGCCAGGCCGCATGTTGTGGATCGTATGCACTACCGGCAAGCCGGCATGGGCTAGGCTGCGGCTGGCGTCGCCATCGAGCAGATGGACATGAACTACGTCGGCAGCCAGGGCGGTCAGCGTCCGGGTGAGCGCCGTCAGACGTTCCTCGCCATTCGAGATGATCGTTGAAAGTTCGACCGTGCCTGGCGGTGTTGCAAACGCGCTGCGCGATGGGCGATGCAGCGTCAGCAGCAGCGAGCGCACACCGAAGCGCGGCAACTCTTGATGCAGATCGAGGACGACCCGCTCGGCCCCGCCGCGATGCAAGCAACCGATCACTTGCGCCACACGCAGGGCGGGATCGTCGTACACGTCCAGCGGTGCGTAATGGACGATCCGGCAGGGCACACCGGCCAGCAACGACCGCACCGCTTCGGGAAACGGTTGTCCGGACCGCAAGCGCTGTGGCAACTCGCCGGCGAGATTGCCGTCGAGGTAGATGCTGCCGAACGATTCCAGGCTTTGCAAGCATTCGGCTGACAGATCGCCGCCGGTTCGCGCCAGCAATTCGTTCCACTGCTTGCCTTCGTCCAATTCTTGCGCGGAATGGGGGGAACGCACTCGACCCAGCGCGCACAGCGGCAGCCCTGTCCCGCTGGGAGATGGCGTGACCGGCTCTTGGCGGGCAACC
>JAGVLI010000992.1 GCA_020054355.1 Planctomycetales bacterium
CTTCCGTGATCTCCAGTGCCATGCTGCCGTTGTCGCAAGTGTGCAGCTGCGCGGCAAGCCCCCGGCTAAAAAATCGGCAGCGGGGTGTGAACGATTACCTCTCAACTTGCCGAGGCGGTTATTCCGGGGGAGCCGGTCGGTGTACCAGCAGTGGGACGGGAGTTCCGCGCAGCACCTTGTCCGCCACACTCCCGAGGATGAGCCGGGATAGGCCGCGCCGGCCGTGCGTTTGCATGGCGATCATGTCGGCAGGGAGTTGCCGCGCTGCCTCGATCACGGCTAATGCCGGCTGCGATTCTTCCACGACCTGGGTGCGGACTCGCAGCAAGCGTCCCCGCAGCCGCACAGCAACTTCGTCGAGGTACTCCTGCGCCTTGAGCCGAATCGCTGTTTCCACCCTTTCCAGTTGCTGGTTCATGCCTTCAGGCAGCGCCGCTGGGATCACCCCTTCGGAAGGGTAGTGGATCGGTGCAACCGGTCGAAGCACCCGCAGCAGTGTGTAATCCGCATCCATCAACTCTCCGAGAGCAACGGCCGGTTCCAGGATTTGCTCGGCCAACGGTGTGCCATCCAGAGGAATCAGGACGTGCTTGAGCGGCACATCCCTGGTCAAGTCCACCGGGCCTTCGACTGGACGAACCAGGAGCAATGGCCTGGGCAACTCGCGAACGAGCTGATCGGCGACGCTGCCCAGCCACATACGTCCCATGGCGCCGCGGGCATGGGTGGTCATGAGGACCAGGCTCACCCTGGCCTCGAGCACATGCTTGCCGATGGTCCCGGCGACCTCTCCCTGGAGGACATGCGCAGTTACGGTCTTGGCTCCGGCAGCGCGCAGCCGGTCTGCCACATGGTCGAGATACTGACCGTGCCGGGTCTTCCACTCGGTCACCCAGGATTCCTCATTGAGGAAACGATGCTCGGGATAGTCCTCTTCCAGGGAACTGTGGACGTAGACGATCTGCAACTCGGCCTCTGCCCGTCTGGCAACGCTCAACGCCAGAGGCAAAGCCTGTTCCGCGGACGCCGAACCATCAAGCGGCACCAGCAGCGAGCGGTACATGGGTTTCATCCTCGCCGAATTCGAGCAGGGACTGAATTGCCGCGCCTCCAGTTTCAAGACGGCTGCCGTTGGAGAGCGCAAGGGTCCAAAGCTGATTGCCGCATTGCAATCGCCATGCCACGCGCGGAATCCACGGTCAGCGACTGACGAAGTCCTCCTGGAAAACAATGAGTTCTCTGTTCGTGTGCGGTGCTCTTTTTCTGGCGATTTTCTCGGCGCGCTGGAACTTTGCGGTGGACATGTGCGGGTTAGCACATGATATGTGCGGAGGCAGCAATTCGTTGAGCGACCATTGGTTCATCGCGAATGGCGCCAACCCCTTTGGAGCCCAGTTGTCCACGAACTGCACCAGGAATGGCGTCCTCTGGCCACTGGCCCCTTGCAGCAGCCGTGTTCAACGGTCAAGATGGCCGCTGGTATCAACTCTCTGCCCAGGCATCATGACTCTGCCCTGACCAATGCCGTTGACCATGGGAGGTCCGGATGTACCGCACCGCAAGAGCCGTGTTCCTGATCGCGACGGCGATCCTGATCGTTGCCAGCCCGTCGATCTTGCAGGGCCAAGCCGGCAAGCGTCTAGTCTCCCCCGACGTGCAGGCCGACGGCAAGGTCACCTTCCGCCTGGCTGCGCCGAAAGCTGAGAAGGTCATGCTCAGCAGCGGCGAGATGCAGCCGGTGCTCAAGGCAACTTCTACTCCCATGGCCAAGGGCGGCGACGGTGTCTGGACCGTCACCGTCGGGCCGCTGCCGCCCGGCATCTACGACTACACGTTCAACATCGATGGCGTCAGCATCACCGACCCGTCCAGCCCGACCGTCTTCGGCAACCGCCAGGGCAGCCGAGGCTTCGTCGAGGTGCCTGGAGCCAAGGGCAAGCCCCGGCACGACGAATGGCGTGAAGTGCCACACGGTACAGTCGCCATCCACTGGTACGATTCCAAGGCCAGCGGCACCCGCCGCCGGGTCCACGTCTACACGCCGCCCGGCTACGGCAAGGACGCGAACAAGAAGTACCCGGTGCTCTACTTGCTGCACGGCAGCGGCGACAACGACACGCACTGGATGCACATCGGCCGAGCCAACGTGGTCGCCGATAATCTCATCGCGGACGGCAAGGCCCTGCCCCTGGTGATCGTCATGCCCGACGGCCATGTCGTCGAGCGGCCATTCGGGCCGGTGGACGAGAAGACCCGCCTGGAGATTCGCCGGGCGTTCGAGAAGGACTTGCTGGAGAGCGTCGTGCCGCTCGTCGAAGCGAGTTATCGGGTGCGGCCCGATGCCGGGAGCCGGGCCATCGCCGGCCTGTCGATGGGCAGTGCGCAGTCCTTGACGGTCGGCCTGGGACACACCGACAAATTCGCCTGGGTCGGCGGCTTCAGCGGCGCCATCAGCCGGGAAGATCCGGTGCTGTCGGGCTTGAAAGCCGATCCCGCCAAGGCGAACGAGCGGTTGAAACTCCTCTGGCTGGCGATCGGCAAGGAAGACGGTGGCGTGAAGAACAAGCAAGCTCTGAGCGCCGCACTCAAGGAGATCGGCGTCAAGCACGAGTACCACGAGACAGACGGAGCGCACCGCTGGAGTGTCTGGCGGTTGTACCTGTCCGAGTTTCTGCCGAGACTTTTCCGCTGAAAGCCTCCTCCCGAGCAAAGCGCCACCTTTGGCACTGGAGTTCATCTGATGAAGCGATCCATCGAGAAATTGGTCCCGGTCGCTGCGTGGGCTAGAGCAGTTCGCGGATGGGTGGAGCACAGGGCGCGGTGGTCCGCACAGCGGACCCTACAATATTCCGTAGGGTCCGCTGTGCGGACCGAGCGCCGCCGCTACACTCGGTTGCGAACTGCTCTAGGGCAGCTTGCGGGGGTTGACTGTTCGGAAAAGCAAGCCCCCGCTGGCCGCCGGCGGCCAGGGCACGGCCCTGCGGAGCGCGGATGCGGGCACGTGGTCACGAATACGACGACGGAGAAATTGGACGATGTCGCCTGGGCTGACTCGATTGCCGTGGCCGGCGATCTGGCCGTTGTGGTCGGCGAGAAGGGAACCGTGTTCCAGGCCGAGATCGGAAAGCTGAAATGAATCGAAGCGCCACCTGCGTGATCCTGGCGGCGGGGCTGTTCTTCAGCTGGAACGAGGTTCCGGCCCAGGACAAGTACGCCGCCCTCAACAAAGCGGAGTTGGAGAAGTGCCTGGCGAAGCTGCCAGCCGGTACCCGGCACGAGCATGTCATGATGCCGCTCCGGGACGGCGTGAAGCTGGCTACCGATATCTTCCGGCCTGCCCAGGGAGCTGGGCCGTGGCCGGTCATGCTCTTACGCACGCCTTACAGCCGCTTCGACCCCCGGCCGTTGCATGAGATGAACCCGGAACCATGCGTGCTGGTCGTCCAGAACCAGCGTGGCCGGTACGGCTCGGAGGGCACGCCTCCCAGGGACAGCTTCGCCAACGAGGTCGAGGACGGCTTCGACGCGATTGAATGGTGTGCGCAGCAAAAATGGTGCAGCGGCAAGGTTGCCATGTGGGGGCCGTCGGGCCACGGCATCTCGCCGTCGAACGCGGTCTGGTCGAAAGCGCCGCATCTGGTCGCCGTCAATGTCAGCATCACCGGCGACGACGCCTACCTGCACTGGTGCTTCAACAACGGCGCCCGCCGCGCCTTCTACAGCTGGATGGGCCAGCGCAACCAGCAAGTCACCGACTGGCCGAGGCCGACGACGATTCCCTTCGACCTGAAGGCCCGTCAGGCGTTCCTTGCCAAGCAGGCCGCCGACAACAAAGTCTACTTACTTGCCAGCGCCGGTTGGTACGACCTGTTCAGCGAGGGAGCCCTGGATGCCTTCGAGGCCCTGGCTCCCAACGGGCGGGCTTTCGTGACGGTCGGCCCGGGTGGGCATGGACCGATCGGCGGCGACCTGAAATACCCCAGCCCGCCTCGACCGAAGGACGCGCAAATTCCGACCATCAAGCAACTGATGGCCGGACAGGAGCTGAAGCAAGCCAAGTCGGCGCTGGTCTACTTCCTGATGGGCGATACGCAGGAGCGGTCGGCTCCGGGCAACATTTGGAAGGTGAGCAACACTTGGCCCGTGCCGCACACGCCGACCGACTACTTTCTGCACCAGGACGGCACCCTGGCCGCCTCGAAGCCGACCGACAAGACCGCCTCGCTCACGTTCACCTACGAACCCAAGGACCCGGCGCCGAGCTTGGGCGGCAACTACGCCGTCGGCACCAAGAGCGGTCCGCTCGATCAGCGACCTGCCAAGGACCGCAAGGACATCCTGCGTTTCGTCACCGCACCGCTGACTGAACCTCTCGGCATCACCGGCAAGGTCTGGGCAGACCTCCACTTCACGAGCGACGTGCCGGATACCATGTTCGTGGTCAAGCTCGTGGACATCTACCCGGACGGTTGCGAAGCCATCGTGCGCGAATCCGCGGGGCTGGCTCGCTACCACCAAGGGCTGGACAAGCCGGCGCCCATCGAGCCGGGCAAGCCGTACTCGCTCAAGCTGGATTTGTGGAGCACGGCCCTGGTGTTCAACAAGGGCCACCGCATCGGCGTGTACGTGACGAGCAGCAGCAAGGAAGCCTACGAGGTGCATCCGAATACCTTCGAGCCGGTCAAGTCGATGGACCAGGCGAAAGCGGCCCGGAACACGATTCACTTATCGACCGAGCACCCGTCGAAGGTCGTCTTGCCGGTGATTGCGAAGGCGGGCTGGCTGAAGCCGTGACTCGCACCTGGAATCGTAGTGCGCACGCCTACGGAGTACGTCGCCGGCCACATCCCCGGAGCCGCGAATCTGCCCGTGGATGAGTTGCGGTCCCGCGTCCAGGAGTTGCCCCGCGACCGGAATATCGCTGCCTACCGCCAGGTTGGACAGCGCGGCTACCTGGCGACCCGCATCCTGCAGCAGGCTGGGTTCCAGGCAGCGAACATCAGCGGCGGCTACTGGACCTATCAGCTCTGGCAGCCGCAGCTGCGGCATTTCCCGTTCTGGACAACGCAGTCATTTGGAATACAGTCCGACAGCTTGAGGGTATCTTGAACCCGACGGCGTAGCGTGAACGGCCGTATTTCGGGCAACGCGGATGTCGAGCACCACGCCGAGGAAGCAGAAGGGCTACGCCTGACCGTTGCTGGGCCTTCGGTCAGGCTTACTGGAGTCGCGCAGGCTATCGACACGCCAACATCGACCAAGTAAACTAATGTGCATTAGGCCAGCGGGCAATGCGAACGATCTCGCCGCATGAGCAACTTGACTCTGAACTTGCTAAAGAGGAAGCCAGCTATTGCCAGGCGCAGGACATGGCAGCGGCGATTCTCCGAAATAGCCGACCGGCTCGCAGCCCAGTATGGCATGCCCTCATTGGGAAATCTGAACGATCCAGTGCAGGAGATTTTCTACATCGTCCTCTCGGCGAAAACGACCGATGCGCAGTACCGTCGCACCCACGCCGAACTAGCAGCGAAATTCCGAGACCTTGCGGCGCTCGCCAGAGCGCGGCTCAAGGCGATCGTTCGCTGCATCGCGGGAGGGGGGCTGGCGAACAAGAAAGCGCGGCAGGTCAAGCGGATTGCAGCCAGATTGATTGCGGACCTCGGCGACGATCCCGCAGCCAGCTTGCGGCGGATGAGTGCCCGAGAAGCATTCGACTATTTGACCGCGTTGCCGGGACTTGGCCCGAAATCGGCTCTCTGCGTGATGATGTGCAGCCTGAACTTCGACGTGTTTCCGGTCGATGTGAATGTGAGCCGTATCGCGAATCGAGTCGGAGTAGTTCGTCGAGGGCTGAAGCACTACGAGTATACGCAGCGTATTCCCGCTGCCATTCCGGAGGGACGGAGCAAACAACTGCACGTGGGGCTGGTCGTTCACGGGCGAACGATCTGCTTGCCGAGGAAGCCGCGATGCGAAAGCTGTTTCATCAGTGACTGCTGCAATTACGGAAAGCGCCGACTTCGGGGCACGAGCGATGGTGGAAACCGCGAAAAGAAAAGCTAGACCCAAAGCAATTGACCTCTTTTGCGGCGCCGGGGGAATGTCCCTCGGTTTCGAGCAAGCCGGCTTCGACATCGTTTTCGCGGTCGATGCGGACGGCCATCACGTCGCCGTGCATCGCCGGAATTTTCCCTTGCACCCGACCGTCTGCCAGTCCGTCACGGACCTTACCGGCAAGGCAATTTTCGAGACCCTTGGAGGGCAGCAGAATATCGACTTGGTATTCGGCGGTCCCCCGTGCCAGGGCTTCAGCAGCATGGGACTGCGGGACGCCCAAGACCCCCGCAATTCGCTGGTCGATCACTTTGCGAGACTTGTCAACGAAATCCGCCCGAAGGCTTTCGTCATGGAGAACGTGCCGGGGATGGCGACCGGCCAAACCAAGCTCATCCTCGACCGGGCAATCGATTTTCTCGAAGCGAGTGGCTATGTCATCGCCAAACCGGTCAAGGTTCTGGATGCGAGCGACTTCGGTGTGCCGCAAAAACGGAAGCGCCTGTTTCTGCTCGGCGTGCGCTCCGACATCGGCGTTTGCCCGACCTATCCGATCAGTTCCAAGACCGGCCAGCCGCAACGCCCGACAGTTTGGCAAGCCATCGGCGATCTTCCCGATGTGGAGAACGACGAGGGCTTGTTCGCATCCGACGAAACCGCATACGACCGCCGCCCCGATGCCGAGTATGCAAAAGTGGCGCGGGGCGAGCTCGACGATCCGACAGACCACTCTCATCCCCGCCGTTGGGACAGAACGCGCTGTTCGGGGTGCTTGCGGATTCGCCATATGGCGAAGGCCGTCGAACTTTATCGTGCTACACCTCCAGGCCATACGGTTCCGGGGCACAAGTTACCGAAGCTGGATCCGGACGGCATTTGCTCGACATTGCGGGCCGGTTCGGATTCCACCCACGGTTCGTACACCGCTCCGCGCCCAATTCACCCATACCGCCCTCGGTGCATCACCGCCAGGGAGGCTGCGAGATTGCACGGGTTCCCCGATTGGTTCGCGTTTTACCCAACGAAATGGCATGCCTACCGCCAAATCGGCAACTCCGTTTGTCCTCCGGTCGCCCGGGCGGTTGGATACTCGATCATGGATGCGTTGGGCATCGCGCCCATCAAGCCCCGAAAGTCAGTCGACTTGCCGGTCGGGTTTGATTTGCCCGACGACCGCCCGCGCACCCTGCGGCGCATCTCGCATGTCCGCAACTACCCGCCGGTGGTCCGATACCTCTTCGCGAAAGCCTTCCACGAAAAAAGCCAACGGCTCTGGCGAGCTAAGTTCACCTTCGAGGACGTTCGGGAAGCAATCGGGGCCACGGGTGTCAAATTGCCGTGGACCCGAGCCGACACGTTTATTCAAGAGATTGCCCGAAGTCGAAACGTGCTGCAAATCCTCGAACCGTGCCTGAAGCACGGATACAGCATCGCTCCACTCGCAGGTCGCTTCATCGGCGAATTTCGACCTGCGGACGAACCTGGATCCATTACCGAAAAGGATGCCATTGAGGTTCGCAGCGGCGATCTGGCAAACGCACTGCCCATCGAAGCCGCCGTACCCCTGGATTTTCGAGACCTTGGAGCGCTGGCGGAGCTATTCCACGATCCCGGCATTGCCAAATCTCTTTGGCACGAAGGCATCGAAGTCCAGTTAGTTTCAGGACCGCACGGTCTCGTCAATAACCGGGTCGCCGAGTATCGATTGACCAACGGAACCGGGTATGCAGGCGGCGGTGTGATGGCGATCCTGCCGCACGGCGGGCAGCCAACCAAATCGAGGGTGCGCAGACTCCTCCAACCGCTGGCCCAATCCGAAGTTCTTGTGGTGTTCCCCGTTACCGGCGAACATGTGGTGGCCGTCCGATTCGAGTTGATGGCTGGACTGCTGCGCGAAATCAAACGCTGTGCCTTCCGCGTTTTGCACAAGAAGGTGGCAAACCAGGCACTTCGGCAAAGCGGACGCCACGCTCGCAAAGTCAAGTAGGCGAATGGATCGATTGCCATGGCCGATTCACCCGCGCCCAAGCCCGAAAAATCCGGAAGAGCCAAGAAGGCTAAGAAGCCGAAGAAGCCCAACCGCTATGCTGGCATCGTGTCGGACATTTTTCACCGGTACTACCAGGCGGGTACGACTTCGTTCGGTTTCGAGCGAGAGGAAATCGAGCGGGCCGCAACGAAGCTGAAGATCAAATTGCCGAAGAACGTCGGCGACGTGATCTATACGTTTCGCTTTCGCAAACCGCTGCCGGAAGATATCACCAAGACGGCTCCAGAAAAATCCGAGTGGATCATTCGGCTGGCGGGGCGAGGCCGCTATCGCTTTGTGCTCGCGAAAATCAGCCGCATTGTTCCCAATCCCAGCTTGCTCGAAATCAAGATACCCGATGCAACTCCGGAAATCATCGCCCGACACGCCAAGAGTGACGAACAAGCTTTGCTCGCGAAAGTGCGCTACAATCGGCTCATCGACATCTTTCTCCGAGTGGCCGCGTACTCCCTTCAAAGTCATCTGCGGACCGCGATTCCCGACGTCGGGCAAATCGAAACTGACGAACTCTATGTCGCGGTGAGAAACACCGGGCAGCAGTTCATCATTCCGGTACAAGCGAAGGTCGGCAAGGACCAATTGGGAATCGTCCAGGTCGAGCAAGATTTGGCGCTCTGCCAGCATGCCTTTCCGGAACTCACACCACGACTTGTTGCGGTGCAGTTCGTGAAGGACAAACATGGCGAGACCATCGCGATGTTCGAATTGGTTCTTCAGGGCGATGAACTGAAAGTCGCGGACGAGAAGCACTATCGATTGGTCTCGGCCAAATCAATCGCAAAGCAAGACCTCGACGCGATGTCGCAACAGTCCGACTGAAACTGCCCGATTGCGTCTTCTCCCGAAAGGGGCCGCACTATTGCCCAGGGGCGTCGCGGCTATGGCGTGAAGCTGCTCGACATGAACCCCGGAAACGTGGCCTTCGCCGACCGCGAGACCGGACCGCCTCGCCCCGCCCGATTGTGACAAACGGCCGTGCGTTGGTGCAAGGCCAATTTGCTTCGGTCAGCCAGTTTGGCGGACAGGGTATAAAACCCCAATAAAAACACCCTGTCCGCCAGGGGGAGAGCTTGGCGGACAGGGTCTGTCTGCCAGCGTGGCAGGCGCGCGTTTCGCTCGTTTCATTCGTTTCATGAAACGGTCGAGGTATGGCCCTGTCCGTGAAACGAGGTCGGCGGACGGCAACGCACTTTGGCGTCTTTTCAGTTGAATGCCAGTCGGACGGACGGCTACAGTCAATTACGATAGGATGGAGGAGAGAAGCACCTGGTCCGATCATCCGGGAGATTGCCGAGCCATGGCCGTCGAGATTTCGTTTGGGGAACTCAAGGGCGCGAAGGAGTCGGTGAAGGCGCCGCCGCCGGAGACGCCGTTCCGCATCGTCGTGCTCGGCGATTTCAGCGGCCGGGCCAATCGGCAGGAAGTCGGCTCGTCGGACGACGTCGCGGGGCGGAAGAGCTACAAGATCGGCCGCGACAACTTCGACGACATCATGGGCAAGGTCGGCGTCCAGCTGGAGTTGCCCGGCGTGGACAAGGGCGACCAGCATGCCCTGAAGTTCAAGGGCATCGACGATTTCGGCGCCGACGCGGTCTGCGCCCAGGTGGACAAGATCAACGACCTCGACGAGGACGATCAGACCAAGCTGCTGGCGGGCTTGTTGCACCATCCAGATTTTCAAGGCGTCGAGTCGGCCTGGCGCGGCCTGTGGTGGCTGCTGGCGCGGATCAAGGAATACCGTCAGGTGCAGGCGGTGCTGATGGATGTGTCGCAGGCCGAGTTCACGGCCGACCTGTTGGGCAGCGAGGACTTGACCAAGACCGGCTTGTATCAACTGCTGGTGGAGAAGCCGGCCGCGAAGATCGATGGCCAGCCGTGGGCGCTGCTGGTCGGGCTGTATAGCTTCGAGATCACCGGACAGAGCGCCAACGTGCTGGGGCGCATGGCGAAGATCGCGCGGGAAGCGGTGGCGCCGTTCCTGGCGTCGGTGCCCGTGGCGGTCGCGGACAAGGACTGGCAGTTCCCGGACGAGGTCTTCCCGAACTGGGAGGCGCTCCGCCAGTTGCCGGAGGCGCCGGTCATTGGGCTGGCCATGCCGCGCTTCCTGTTGCGGCTGCCCTACGGCGCGAACACCAAGTCGATCGACAAGTTCGACTTCGAGGAGTGCCCCGATCCGAAAGACCTGGGCGTTTACCTGTGGGGCAACCCGGCGCTGCTCTGCGCGTGCCTGATCGCGCAGTCCTTCGCCAAGGACGGCTGGACCTGCAAGGCCGGCACGGTCCTCGACCTGCCCGATATGGTGATGCACGTCTACACCGACGAGGACGACGACCGGGTCTCGCGGATGGCCGAGGCGATGCTGGCCCGGAAGGAAGGCGAGAAGATCGCGCCGCTGGGCTTCATGAATTTCATCTGCTCCAAGAACCAGGATGTGATGCAGCTGATCCGCTTCCAGTCGCTGGGCCAGCCGGCCAAGGGGCAAACCCTGGTGGAACTGATGGGCCAATGGGGCCACAAGGGCGCGGTCAAGCTGCCGCCGAGCAGTTCCAAGCCGCCGGTGTCGGCCAAGGTGGAACTGAAGGGCGA
>JAGVLI010000482.1 GCA_020054355.1 Planctomycetales bacterium
CGTTGCGGGCGACCACGCTCACGCTGGGCACGGCCCTGGTGCTGGTCGGCCTGGGGCCGGTGGCGCTCAGCCTGCTGGTCTCCGGCAACAGCCATCACTGGATACCGCTGCAAACAGCGCGGGAATGGGCGAGCATGATCGAAGCCGCGCTCGCCCCGCATCAGAATCTGATGACGCTGATTTTCCCACATGGCGGACTGTTGCCCGATGCCCAGGGCGGCCGCTCGGACCTGCTGGCGAGCTTGTTCGGGCCGATCATCTACGGCACCGCCGCTGGCCTCATGTGGCCGTTGCTGCGCCGGCGCTTCCGGCAAATGGTCGGCCGGATCGACGACGCTTCGTCTGGGACGCAGCCGCCGCTGGCTGAGCCGATCGAGCCGGTTGCCCAGCCGGTCGCCAGCCCCGTGGCTTGATGCAGGCCGCGCGAAACGGTGAAGCGGCGGCGGGAAGCTAGCTGCGCAGCACTGGGAAAACGCTCGACCGACAACGAAGAACGGCCCGGCTGATGCTCAGCCGGGCCGTTCTGATGCTTTACATCATGGACGATCAAGCACGACGGCTGCCGGCGAACATCCCGCCGAGCAGCAGGGCGCCGACCAGGCAGCCAGCGCCGAAGCCGATCATCACGGCCTGCCGGGGATGACGGTGAATCAAGCGCAGCATATCGTCGTTGAACTCAGTCGCCTTTTCGGCGGCCATTTCATAGGCCTCGTGCGCCCGGTCGCCGACTTGAGAGGCGGTCTCGCGCACGCTCTGGCCGACGTTCGAGGCCATTTCCTGGGCCTTCTGGTAAGCGCCTTCCACCTTCTCGCCGGCCTTTTCGGCCAGAGCGGAAGCGGTGTCGCGCGCCTTTTCCAGGGTGTCGCCGACCTTGCGGCCGGCGGTCGAACCGGCCTGCTCGCCCTTGTCGCGGAAATCGGTGCGTTGCGGAGTGTTCATCACTAGCTCCTTTCCAACAGACAAATCGTGGGCGACCCGCCATGGGATGCCCAACTCTGGCGGGACCATAATCGCCGCCCTTGCGGAAAGGTTAAGTAGCACATGGCGTGCCTGAAATGGGTGGACGGCGCAAAAGCTGAAATCGCGGAAGCCAAGTCGTTTTCGGTTTCGATTGCGGTTAGAATTGTGTAATGGAGCACTCGATAGCCGTGGGTTGCCGAAATTGAAGACTTCGGCCGGTGGGAAGGGGCGCGACGATGCAATACATCAAGATTCAAGTTCCGGACAAGGCCGAAAGCGCTACGGCGATGATGGAGTTGTCGCGGCGGGGCCGGATCGATTGCTACGCCGACGGCGTCTACATGGTGCCCGAACCGGCCCTGGACTTTCTCCGACAGCTGGGGATCACCTATCGGGAATTGGAGCGCGGGGGCTTCGATTATGCCGAAAAGACGCTACGAGATACTCTTGCCGCGCACGCACAACGACGGCAAGCCGGTCAGCCAGGAGAAATTCTCTCAGACGCGGGATGAACTCGTCGCCCAGTTCGGGGCGGTGTCGCTGTCGCCGCAATTCGTACTGGGCGTCTGGACCCACGAAGGCCAGCGCTACGAAGACGAGTCCATGAAACTGGTGGTGGACGTGGAGGATTTGCCGGAAAACCGCGAATTCTTCTACAATCTCAAGCTGCTCCTGCGCGAGCGGTTCGAGCAAATCGAAATCTACATCGTCTCTTTTCCTCCGGATGTCATCTGACTCGCAAAGCCGCGAGCGGAAGGTGCGAAGCCGCAAGCGGCGCGTGCGAACCGCGAGCGGTCACTGGTGCAGCTTGCGGTACTTGATGCGGTGGGGCTGGTCGGCTTCGACGCCCAGGCGTTGCTTGCGCTGGGTCTCGTAAATCTGGTAGTTGCCTTCGCACCAGACCGTCTTGCTGTCGCCCTCGAACGCCAGGATGTGCGTGGCGACGCGGTCCAGGAACCAACGATCGTGGCTGATGACCACGGCGCAGCCGCCGAAGTTGACGATGGCGTCCTCCAGCGCCCGCAGCGTGTCCACGTCCAGGTCGTTGGTCGGTTCGTCGAGCAGCAGCAGGTTGCCGCCGCGGCGCAAGAGCTTGGCCAGGTGGACGCGGTTGCGTTCGCCGCCGGATAATTCGCCCACCTTGCGCTGCTGGTCCGGTCCCTTGAAGTTGAAGCGGGCGACATAGCCGCGCGAGGCCACCTTGCGGTTGCCGAGCATGATGTGATCGGGGCCGCCGGTGATTTCCTCGAAGGCGGTCTTGCTGTTGTCGAGCGTGTCGCGGCCCTGATCGACGTAGGCGGGCAGCACCGTGTCGCCGACGCGCAGGGTGCCGGCGTCGGGCTTTTCCTGGCCGACGATCATGCGGAACAGCGTGGTCTTGCCCGCGCCGTTGGCCCCGATGACGCCGACGATGCCGCCCTTGGGCAGGTCGAAGTTCAGGTCTTCCATCAGCAGGTTGTCGCCGTAGCCCTTCTTGACGTGCTCGGCGCGGACGACCAGGTCGCCCAGGCGCGGGCCGGGCGGGATTTGCAGCACCAACTCGTCCTCGCGCTCGTCGTACACCTGGCTGGCGAGCTTTTCGTAGGCGCTCAGGCGGGCCTTGCTCTTGGCCACGCGGGCGCGCGGGGCCATCCGCGCCCATTCCAGCTCGCGTTCCAGGGTCTTCTGCCGCGCCGATTTTTCCTTCTCTTCCTTGGCGAGCTTTTGCTGCTTCTGCTCCAGCCAGGAAGTGTAGTTGCCCTTCCAGGGGATGCCGTGGCCGTGGTCCATTTCCAGGATCCACTCGGCGACGTTGTCGAGGAAGTAGCGGTCATGAGTCACGGACACGACCGTGCCGGCATACTCCTTCAGGTGGCGTTCCAGCCAGGCGACTGATTCGGCGTCGAGGTGGTTGGTCGGCTCGTCGAGCAGCAGCAGGTCGGGCTTCTGGAGCAGCACTTGGCAGAGGGCGACCCGGCGCTTTTCACCGCCGGAGAGCGTCGTCACCTTGGCGTCGCCGGGCGGCAGGCGCATGGCATCCATCGCGACTTCCAGCTGCCGATCGAGTTCCCAGGCATTGGCCGCGTCGATCTGAGTCTGCACGCGGTCGAGTTGCTCGCCGAGCTTTTCCATCTCGTCGGCATCGCAGGTCGCCAGCTTGTTGCTCAGGTCTTCGTGTTTCTGGAGCAGGGCGCGGGTCGGGGCGACGGCTTCCTCCAGGCAGCCGACCACGTCCTTGGTTTCGTCGAGACGCGGCTCCTGGGGCACATAGCCGATGCTGATGTTGTCGGCGGGCCGGGCGCTGCCGAGGAAGTCCTTTTCTTGCAGGGCCATGACGCGGATCAGCGTGCTTTTGCCGGCGCCGTTGCTGCCGATGACGCCGATCTTGGCGCCGGGGAAGAACGCCAGCCAGATGTTCTTGAGCACTTCGCGCTTGCCGTACGCCTTGCTCAGACTCTCGATGGTGAAGATGTATTGTTCCGGCATGGATAGCCTCAATCAAGGATTAGCGAACTGCGTGCGAGAGGAAACTATCAGGGTAGCGGAGGAGGGAAGGGGCGTCAATCGGAGGGCGCGGCGGAGTCGATTGGCCGATCGAGGCAGCAACAGCAGCACTGGTCGTAAGGAGAGGTAAACAAAGGGCGAGTCCAGTGAAGCGACTCGCCCCGCTCAAGCTGAGCGCGTGGCGTGCGATTTCGTGAACAAAGCCCGAACTAGCTGTCAGCTATCAGCTGTCAGCTAATTCACGACCTCGATTCGTCGGACAGACCCTGGTGCGACTTTCAGGCACTGTTGGCCCGTGGGTCACGATTCCAATCGTGACCATCTTTACCGCCTGTCACGATTGGAATCGTGACCCACGGGCCGGAGGTCACTCGATTCGGTACTAATACGTGCCGCGGCCCTTCAGGGACTTGAAGACCTCGGCGCGGCCGTCCTGGATGGCCTGCAAGGTCTTCGGCAAGCGGGTGCGCGTCTCGACATCCGGCAGGCGGAGCAGGTTCTCTTCCAGCTGCTGGGTGATCCGGCTGACGTGATCGCCGATCTGCAGCATCTCCGGTTCGCGCACATCGCCGAGGGGCACCATCGCGCTGGCGGTAGTCAGGTTGAAGGCCACGCCGCGCTGAAGTAACTTCTTGAAGAGCAGCGCGACTTCCTGAGCGCGGACGGCATCTTGCTCGGCGGCCGAGCGTTCCACGGCTTCCGCCAGGCGTTCGGCGACGACGGTGCAGGAGGCCGCCCGTTGCACGTGGTCCGGTTCCTGCTGCTCGGCCATGCGCAGGCAGTTGTCCACCAGCGCCTGGATCAGCTTGCGATGGTACTGGAACTTGCGGGCCTGCTCGGCCAGCTGGACCGGCGTGCGCGCGGTCGGTTCGAC
>JAGVLI010000995.1 GCA_020054355.1 Planctomycetales bacterium
CAACTCGAACTGCGCCGCGACCACGCCGCCGCCATCGATGCCGTCCACGCGGAATTGACTCTGGACCGCGATTTCGAGCGGCCATTCCTGGACCGCTGGCAACTGTTTGAAGTCCAGACGCAAGCCACTTCCAAGAGCGAGTACCTGATGCGGCCCGACCTCGGCCGCCGCCTGGACGAGAACGCCCGCGCCGCTCTGAAGGCCAACTGTCCGCCCGGCGCGGACCTCCAGGTGGTCATCGGCGATGGCCTGTCCGTCGCGGCGGTGGTCAAGCAAGTACCGCTATTGCTGCCGTTGCTGGAGCAGGAAACGCTCGCTCGTGGCTGGAAGTTCGGCCGGCCCTTCGCGGTGCGCTATTGTCGGGTCGGTGTTTTGAACGACATGGGGGAACTGCTCGACCCCAGCGTGGTCGTGCTGCTGATCGGCGAGCGGCCGGGGTTGGCGACTGCGGAAAGCCTGTCGGCGTATCTTGCTTTTCGCCCCCGTTCCGGGCACACGGATGCGCAACGCAATCTCATTTCAAACATCCATGGCCGGGGAGTGGCGATCGACGATGCCGCCCGGCGAATCGCGGCCTTGGCGGCGCGGATGCGCCAGACGCAAGCCAGCGGCGTCGCGGTGAAGGAAGATTTGCCGCAGGTTGAACGGTTGCCCGCAAACCAACGTGCCTTGCCTTGATGGATCGATGCGTGCCTGGAACGGCTATTGAAACGCGGTGATTCCCACGGCGCTGCCTGGCCTGCGACCGATCAGAATGAGCCTAGCTCGGCACCCACGGTTGCGGTCCGGTTGGTGTACCGGCTTCTGACCGAAGTAAGCAAGCGATTGGCCCAGTACAGGAGTTGGTGGACAGCCTCGAAGCACAGCAGCAGGGAGACGGCAAAGATCGGATAGCGGTAACGGCTGTCCACATGCGTGATGAGGTACACCAACGAGGGGCCGATGGCGGCCGAAAGCAGCAGCACGGCGTGCGGATGCCGGCGAACCAACAATAGCAGCAGACCGACGATCGTGCCCAGGCCGGTCAGGGACCAGATGGCCGCCTTCATCTCCCGTGCTGGCGTGGACGGCGGCCACAGGTCGGCCGAGGGGAACCAGAATATCTGCACGCGCCGCAGGCAGAGCCTCGCGAATTCTCCCGGATGCGCGGTGATCCAGGCTACGGCCTGGGCCTGCTTCTCCCGCATGTAAGCCGCTTCGCCGATGACTTTCAGGCGGGCGCGTTCACCGGCGTTCGAGTATGGGTGTATGGCGTAGAGCAGGTTGCGGGGGTCTTCCGCGTGAGTGCCGAAGGTCTTGCCGTTGGCGCTCGGGTTGTTGCCGACCCACAATTCCAGGCCGAAATTGCTGCGCAAGCAAGCGTTGCCGATGGCGACGTGGTTGCGGACCATCCAGGGCGCGACGCAGACGCCGGCCACCACCGCGATGGCCAGGCTGCCCACGAACACCCGCGTTCGGCCCGACTGTACCAGCCACTCGCCCGCGATGGCGATGGCGACCACCGGCAGCAGGCTCGGGCTGAGCAATGCCAGGATGCCGACCAGCAAGCCGGTCAAGCAAACCATCCAACTCGAACGCCATTCCCGATCGTGCAGGACCGCAAAGGCGAAGACCAGCCCCAGCAGGGCCAGCGCGGAAACCGGCTGTTCCCAGCTGCCGGAACATTCGATCCAAAGATTCAGCGGGGCCAGCGCCATGCCGATGGCGGCGGCCAGTCCTGTCCAGGGAGACAGTCGCAGACGTCGCGCCAGGAGCGGCAGCAGCGCGATGCTCAATGCGACAATGAGCACACTCAGCAACTGTTGCGCCAGCCGGCCGCTGTCGCCGGGCAACCCGAACACGCGGTAGACCAGCGCCAGGTAGTACGGGTAGAGCGGGGCGACATGAGCGGACGGGCCTGTTTCATCGTCGTAGACGCTGGCCAGCTGGCCGGTTCGCGCCAAGCTGACGGCCGCTCGTTCCATTTCCGCGCCGGCACCCGCGCCGTTGCCGTTCTTCGGGAGGGACACGCGGACGTACAACACGCGCACGGACGCCGCCAGGAGGAAGATCACCAGAAAGGCGACGACCGAGTGTTTCCAGTATTTGCGCATGAGCGGTACTCCGTCCGTGGAGTTGGGTGAATGCGGCCGGAAGACTTTGGCGGTGTTATCCGTCTAAGGTGGTGCGCGCCAAATCGCCGCGGCAAACGAATTGGTTCGGATGTTACCCGAAGCTGCTCGGCAGGAGCAAGGCGAGTTCGTCGCGCTCGCCCGCACCGGCCCGATGGATCATGAAGGAGCGTCCAGCCGCGCTCCGGTTTGCTATAACGAGCGGTAGCGATGCACGCGCTCGGTTTCCCGACGCCGTCAGTTGCCGTCCCGGAGGATACCTTTCATGAGCACTCCCACCCAGTTCAAGGTCATTGGCACCCGGCCCATCCGGCACGACGGCGTGGACAAGGTCACGGGCCGGGCGGTGTACGGAGCGGACGTCTATCTGCCGGGCATGATTCACGGCCGGCTGCTGCGGAGTCCCGTGGCACACGCCCGCATCAAGAGCATCGACACGAGCGCCGCCGAGACCCTGCCTGGAGTGGAAGCAGTAGCCACCTCGGCGGACATGCCCGACCCCGGCGACCGCATCGCCGAGCTGGGCGAAGGCGCGATCAACGTTCGTCATCTCAGCAGCAATTGCCTGGCCCGCGGCAAGGTCCACTACAAGGGGCAGGCGGTCGCGGCCGTCGCGGCCGTCAGCCCTCATCTGGCCGAGGAAGCGCTCAAGCTCATCAAGGTCGAGTACGAGCCGCTGCCGCCGGTCATCGACGTGCAGGCCGCCATGAAGGACGGCGCTCCCCTGCTGCACGACGACCTGTTTACCGAATCGCTGGGCAAACCGACCGGCAAGGCATCCAACGTCGCCAAGCACTTCCAATTCAAGAAGGGCGAGATCGAGCAGGGCTTCAAGGAAGCCGCTGTGACGATCGAACGCGAATTTCACACGGCGACCGTACACCAGGGCTATATCGAACCGCACAACGCCACCGCCCAGTGGAATGCCGACGGCACCGTCACCATCTGGTGCAGCACGCAGGGGTCCTTCAGCGTCCGCGCCCAGGTCGGCGAGTTGCTCGGCATTCCCATCTCGCGGATTCGCGTCGTGCCCCAGGAAATCGGCGGCGGCTTCGGCGGCAAGATTCGCGTCTACCTGGAACCCGTGGCGGTGGTCTTGGCCCGGAAAGCGGGCCGGCCGGTGAAGGTAGTCATGAGCCGGGCGGACGTCTTCGAGGGCACCGGGCCGACGCCTGGTTCCTACATCAAGGTGAAGATGGCGGCGGATGCTTCCGGCCGGCTCACGGCCGCCCAGGCCAGCTTGGTCTACGAGGCTGGTGCCTTTCCCGGTTCGCCGGTCGGCATGGGCGCCATGTGCGTTTTTGCCTGCTACGACATTCCCAACGTGCTGATCGACGGCTACGACGTGGTGGTGAACAAGCCCGCCACCTCGGCCTACCGCGCGCCGGGGGCTACCAACGCTGCCTTTGCCGCCGAAACGGTGGTGGACGAGATTTGCGAGCAGTTGAAGATTGATCCGCTGGACTTCCGTATCAAGAACGGGGCGAAGGAGGGCACCCGCCGCGCCGACGGTCCCGTCTGTCCGCGCATCGGCATGATCGAAACCGTGGAAACCGCCAAGAATCACCCGCACTACCAGCAACCCCTGAAATCCGACGAGCAGCACAAGCGCGGGCGGGGTGTCGCTTCGGGCTTCTGGTTCAACTGCGGCTTGAAGTCGAGCGCCACGGCCAGCGTCAACGCCGACGGCACCGTGAGTCTGGTCGAAGGCTCCACCGATATCGGCGGCTCGCGTACCTCGATCGCCATGCAACTCGCCGAAGCCCTGGGCATCCGTGCCGAGGACGTGCGGCCCATTGTGGCCGATACCGACTCGGTCCCCTACTGCGACGTGACCGGCGGCAGCCGTGTGACCTTCGCCACTGGCTGGGCGGCGTATGAAGCTGCCCAGGACATCAAACGGCAAATGGTCCAGCGTGCAGCCACGATCTGGGGCGTGCCGACCGATCAAGTCGTCTACGAGGATGGCACCATTCGCGCCACCAGCGACCCGGCCAAGAAATTCACCTTCGCCGAACTGGCGGGCCGGTTACACGCCACGGGCGGCACCATCGTCGGCCGGGCCAGTGTCGATCCGACGGGAGTCGGCGGCGGGCTGGCCACGCATATCGTCGATGTCGAAGTCGATGCGGATACCGGCAAGGTGACGATCCTGCGCTACACCGCCGTGCAAGACGTGGGCAAGGCGATTCATCCGAGCTACGTGGAAGGGCAGATTCAGGGCGGCACGGTGCAAGGCATCGGCTGGGCACTGAACGAGGAATACGTCTACAACGACAAGGGCGAGATGACCAACGCCAGCTTCCTCGACTACCGGATGCCCACCTGTCTCGACTTGCCGATGATCGACGCGGTGATCGTCGAGGTGCCGAACCCCGGCCATCCGTACGGGGTGCGCGGCGTGGGTGAGGTGCCGATCGTGCCGCCGCCGGCGGCGATTGCCAACGCGATCTATCGGGCCATCGGCGTGCGCATGCGCACGCTGCCGATGTCGCCGGGCCGGGTGGTGAAGGCGCTGCACAACGGCCACTTGAACGGCCAGAAGTAAAGGTCTATCAACTGAGCCCGCCGCGCAAGCAAGGGGTATCATTTCCCTTGCTTGCGCGGCGGGCTCGGTTGATCGAGTCGCGGCGGCTTGCTATTTCGCTTTGGCCGCGCACTCTTTCGCCGCATCCTGCACCGCGCGCACAATCTTGTCGTAGCCAGTGCAGCGGCAAAGGTTGCCCGCCAGATAGTGCCGGATTTGCTGCTCGTTGGCTTTGGGCTTCTGCTCGATCAGCGCCTTGGCCGCGACGATGAAGCCCGGCGTGCAGATGCCGCATTGCAGGGCCGCGTTCTCCAGGAACTTTTGCTGCAACGGGTGCAGCGCGTCCTTGGCGGCGACGCCCTCGATGGTGGTCACTTCCTTGCCCTGGACCTCGACGCCCAGCACCAGGCAGGAGTTGACCAGCCGGCCGGCGAGCATGACGTTGCAGGCGCCGCAGTTGCCGTTGTTGCAGCCTTCCTTGGTGCCGGTCAGGCGCAGTTCGTCGCGCAGCACCTCCAGCAACGATTGCCGGGGTTCGCAGAGGAACTGGGTTTCCTGGCCATTGATCGTCGCCGTGACGTGGACTTTCTTGCTCACGAGTTACTTCTCCTTCGCGCGCTCAATGGCCTTGTTCAGTACCCGCTTGGTCAACACGTTCACCAGATGCTTGCGATAGTCGGCATCGCCGCGCATGTCGCTGATCGGCTTCGCCGCCGCCTGCGCCAAGCCCGCTGCCTTGTCGATGAGGGCGTCGTTCAGTTCGCCGTCGATCAGCGCC
>JAGVLI010000249.1 GCA_020054355.1 Planctomycetales bacterium
AAGGCGACCACCGAGGGCGTGGTGCGGGTCAACGGCAGCGACAACACCGCCGGGGCCGACAACTTCGCCGGCCAGGTGCAGGCCATGCAGGAAGTCAAGTTCCAGCAGATGCGTGCCGACGGCATCAAGGCCCAGCAGCAGGCGGTCGAGCTGTTCAACGGCAAGAAGCCGGGCGAGGCCATCGACATCCTGAACGGCTATCGCGGCCGGCTGGAGGACTGCGGACTCGATCCGGACAAGGTGACGCTGCTTCGCCGCCCGGTGGAGGCCCGCGTCCAGGAGTACAAGAAGTACAAGGCGCAGCTGGAGTTCGAGGCGGTCGCCAAAGACGCCCACACCAAGGCGCAGAACCGCGTTCTCCAGCGGACCATCAACGAGCAGGAGAAGAAGAAGCAGGTCGCCGAGTTGATGGAGAAGTACAAGACTTTCCACAAGGAAGGCAAGTACAAGGAAGCCGAGATGTGGGCCATGAAGGCGCACGAAATCGATCCGGACAACGCGGTGACGGGCGCTGCCGTCTACGTCGCCCGCGTCGGCTACAACCAGCAGCGGCTGGAGAAGACCAGGACCAACAACGCTGCTCATGACGTGGACGACCTGCGGCAAGCCACTGACATGGGGCCGCGGGTCAACCTGGATCATCCGCTGGAAATCGACGAAGAACGCTCGAAGCTCGCCAAGTCGCGCGGCGCGGTCAAGGGGCTGGACCTGCGCAAGAAGAACGCCAAGGAACGCGAGATCGAGGGCAGCCTGAACAAGCCGATCACCATGTCGTTCGACAACAAGCCGCTCAAGGACGTGATCGACGAGCTGCGCGACCTCACCGGCGTCAACATCGTCACCGATACGCCCGCCCTCGACGAGGACGGCGTCAGTGCCGACCGGCCGATCAGCATCAAGCTGGAAAACGTCTCGATGAAGTCGGCCCTGAACGTGCTGCTGCACCAGGTCCACCTGACCTACGTTATCAAGGACGAGTGCTTGCAGATCACCACGGAGAAGCACGCCCGCGGCAAGCTGGTGCAGAAGACGTATCCGGTGGCGGACCTGATTATCCCGGTGGACAACTACATCGTGGCCCCGGCCGCCAACCTGATGACCGTCATCGGCCAGCAGCACCAGAACAACGTGAGCAACGGCGTGACGCCCATCCAGCCGCGCAACGGCCTGCAGGGCGGGGCGACGGTCGGTTCGATGGGCGACAACGGCAGCCAGAATCAGCCGTCCGGCGACGGCCACGTGCCGGCCAACCTCAAGGCCAGCACGCGGGCGCCCGGCCAGACCGACACCATGCACGATCTGCTCATCCGCCTGATTACCAGCACGATCGAGCCGAAGAGCTGGAGCGACGTCGGCGGGCCGGCGACCATCGATTACTTCCCGCTCGGCATGGCCCTGGTCATCAGCCAGACGCCCGGCGTGCAGGAAGAGGTCGCCCAGCTGCTCGACGCCTTGCGGCAGCTGCAAGACCTGGAAGTGTCCGTCGAGGTCCGCATGATCTCGCTGGAAGAATCGTTCTACGAGCGGATCGGCATCGACTTCCAGATGAACATCAAGACCGACCGGCTGACCAAGGAGTTCGAGCCGCAGATCGTGACGCAGCAGTTCAAGCCGCTCAACCAGATCAACGATCCGAACCCGAAGAGCCTGCTGGTCGGCTTGACGCCGGCTGGTTCGGCGGGGAACGGCGGCTCCGGCATCAACGCCCTGACGCCGGACCTGGACATCCCGATCACGAACTCCAGCTTCCGGTACGCCATTCCTCCCTTCGGCGGCTACCCGAACATCCCGGGCGCCGACGGCGGCCTGTCGATGGGCCTGGCGTTCCTGAGCGACATCCAGGTGTTCATGTTCATGGAAGCCGCCCAGGGCGACCGCCGCACCAACGTCCTGCAAGCACCGAAGCTGACGCTGTTCAACGGGCAGACGGCCACCATTCAGATTCAGGACTTCCAGTGGTTCGTCACCAACGTGCAGGTGGTGCAGGCCGGCGGTCAGACGACGTTCGTGCCGCAGAACCGGCCGATCCCGATGGGCATCAACCTGGCCATCCAGGCGGTGATCTCGGCGGACCGGCGCTTCGTCCGGCTGAACATCGCCCCGACCATGACCAACCTGGCGTCGGCCACCGTGCCGCTGTTCCCGATCACCACGTTCATCACGCCGGTGTTCGAGGGCGGGGCGCAAGGCCAGCCGGTGCCGTTCACGCAGTTCATCCAGCAGCCGACCTTCACCACGGTCACGATTCAGACCACGGTGAGCGTGCCGGACGGCGGCACCGTGCTGCTGGGCGGGCTGAAGCTGATGAATGAAGGCCGCAACGAGTTCGGCCCGCCGGTCCTGAGCAAGCTGCCCTACATCAACCGCTTGTTCAAGAACGTGGGCTACGGCCGCGACACGAGCAGTCTGCTGCTGATGGTGACGCCACGCATCATCATCAACTCCGAGGAGGAGTTCTTGCAGACCGGCGTCGGCGGGCCTCCGGGCGGCAACTAACAGTTTTCCCAAGCGCGGGGGGCGCGGGGACGCGGGGATCAGCAATGATCTCCGCGTCTTTTTCTTTTTGGCAGGCGGGAAGAAACTCGCAGCCTCGGTCCCAGACTCCGAGTCTGGGACCGATTTCAGCGATCAGGTTTTCGAAAGTAGGTCGATGCAGGATTCCCAGGCCATTTTCAGTGGCTGTCCGTCGGCAGCCCGGCTAACGCAGGCCGCCGG
>JAGVLI010000928.1 GCA_020054355.1 Planctomycetales bacterium
AAGAAGCGCTGGCGAAACTCCGACAGGCACTCGGCCCGCTGGCGCGGACGATCCTCGCCCGCCGGCGGCAGCCAGTAGCGCTGCTGAGCGACGGTTCCCTTGCGGGCGACAACCCAGTGCCCCGGCTCGACGCGCTGAATGTCCCGGAACAAGGTGGAACGGAGGTGCCGTGCTTCTCCGGTGAGGTAGTCGGCCACCGCGCGGTCATCGATCTCCTTGGCCACCTGCTCCAGTGCCAGCAGTTGCTCGACTTCGCTGGCAAACGCCAGGCAGCCCGGCGCCTGGTGATAGAACAGCGGACGGATGCCGAAGGGATCGCGGGCCGCGTACAGGGTTTCCTGCTCGCCGTCCCAGATCAGCAGGGCAAAATCGCCCGCCAAGTGGTCCGCCAGCGCGTGGCGCCATTTCCGGTAGCCAGCCAGCAGCAGCGCGCCGTCGGCAACATCGCCGCCCCCGACCAGCTGCTCGGCAAGTTCCTCGCGATTGTCGAGACGCAGGTCCGCAATCACCCAAAGTTGCTCACTGACTTCGTGCCAGGGCCAGCTGGCGGCCGCTTCGTGCCGCGAGCTGACATGTCGCGCGAAACCGAGGGCGCAGCCTGCGGTCACGGCGACCGTCTGGCCGTCGGTGCAGCGATGCGGGACGGCGTCAATCATGAGTTCCACGGAGCGTCGTTGGTTCTCGGCATGATCGTGCGAAACAATTAGCGCCAGGCCGGACATGCCTGCTGTTCGACGGCACTTCGCTGGTGGTTCTGGAGCGGCATGAAGATTCGCGCGGCGGCAATGGTTTCGGCTGCTCGCGCGGACTTCGTCTCCGTCGGTTGCGACGACATCGTCGAACCGAAAGAATCTCTGAGTCCGCGCAGGTTCATCCTTGACGAGAGAGTGGAGCCGACTTCAGGCGTGACGGGGTGGACGGCCTGAATTTTCGTGGCTCGCGCAATCGCCGCGCTGTTCCTTCAGCGGCAGTGGGGTTCGTTCCGTTCGGGAGAGTTGAATTTCCCGGAAGACCGGGAAAGCCTCAACTCGCGAGTTCTCATTGTCCGGAGGCCCACACGCTGCGATCGACCGCAACCAATTGCACGAAAACGGCAAGCAGTTGAAAGAGGAGGGATTGATACCTCATCCGTTGTGGCGATTCGGGCGATTGAGGGCGCTCCTTGGTCATTCCGGTATCAACAATTCAAACCGGGATATATTGCCCGTCTTACCCATGACTTGTCAACGACAAAATCGCTTCAAGCCGAACAAATTTCTGAGGCTTCTCGGCAAACGCGATTGCCTTTGCATATAACCGCTGGCAGACCAATGCGTTCGATGCGAGGCCACTGATCGTCGTGGACCCTAGCCGAGGCAGCCGTGGAGAATCCGGTCGCGTTTCACGAGGCTCAACAAGAGGGTGGGCGGTGAAATGGGATGAAATGCGCGACGGGCATGGCCGTCGGCCGGTTGTCGCCACTCGTGATTCAGTCGGAGAGCGGCTGCGTTCACCGAGAAGTCTCAAATTTCTCCTCCGGTTTTGATTGGGAGGAATCTGCTCTTCGTCAGCGCTCGACCCATGGTTCGGAGAAAACGTGCCTTCGTCTCCTACTGCCTTACGGCCGCCGACTTTACGCAGACGGCCCAGGGTTGCAGTCCCTGGGCCGTCGAGTTGACCGAGCTGTCGCCGTCTTTCAGCCGTTGCCGAACAAATTGCCGGACTGGCTGCCAATGCCGCCGCGCAACGGCGTCGTTCGCGGCCGGGGCGGTTTCTGCTCCACGACTTCTTCCTCTTCCTCGGCGGCCGGCGCTTCCTCGGCCGGGGCCGGCAGGGCCGCTTTCAGCGACAGGCCGATGCGCCGCTGCTCTCGGTCAATGGTCAGGATTTTCACCTGCACTTCCTGCCCCGCCTGCACCACGTCGGCGACCCGGCGCACGCGCCCCGGCGCCAGCTCGGAAATGTGAATCAACCCTTCGACGCCGGGTTCCAGTTCCACGAACGCGCCGAAGTCCATCAGCTTCGTGACCTTGCCTGTTACCACGGTGCCGATGATATGCTTGGTCGCGACTCCTTCCCACGGGCTTTCCTGCAACTGCTTCAGCCCCAGGCTCAGCTTGCGTTTCTCGCGGTCGATCTTGAGGACCACGACCTTGAGAGTCTGGCCCGGCTGCACGATGGCGGATGCGTCGGCTACCCGCTGCCAGCTCATCTCGCTGACGTGCAACAGCCCGTCGGCACCGCCCAGGTCCACGAACGCGCCGAAGTCCTTGACCTGCCGGACGACGCCGTCGCGCACCTGGCCTTCCGCCAGCTCCGCCCAGAGTTTTTCGCGATTCTCTTCGCGCTCCTTCTCCAGCAAGGCCCGCCGGCTGACGACCAGGTTGCGCTCGTGCGCGTTGACCTCCGATACCTGGCAGAGCAGCCGTTGATTCAGGTAGTCTTCCGGCTTCTCGACGCGGTAGATGTCGATCTGGCTGATCGGCATGAAGCCGCGGATGCCGTTGACCTCGACCTCCAGCCCGCCCTTGTTGACGGCGGTGACGCGGGCCTCGACGGTCTGCCCTTCCGCCACGCTGGACCAGTCGGCGCGGACGGCTGAACCTCGGCGCTGCAAGCGCAGCAGGCCGTTGGAGGAGTCGTAGCCTTCGATCTCGACTTCGACTTCCGCTCCCACCTGCGGCGGGCCGTCGGTGAACTGGAGCAAGGGCAAGACGCCTTGGGTCCGGCCGCCGGGCACCTCGACGAACACGTCGTTGCCGCGCACCTGGACGATCCGGCCCTTCTTGCGCTGGTCGCCGGGAGCGCTGGCCGGCTTGCGCCCGCCGGAGGAAAGCTCGCCGTAGATTTCCTTTTCGGACAGGCCGCCCATCGCCGCTTCGATCTCCCGATCCAGGGCGTCCTTGTCGAGGCGGGGGATGCGGCTCTTGGTGTCGAACTCGGCCAGCTGCGGCTTCGCCTCCACCGCTGGCGGTTTCGCGGCGGACGCTTCCGGAACTTCAGGTTTGTCGCTGTCGCTCATGGATAATTTCCTGACCGGAGGCCGGGACGGCAGAGCGCTCGCCTTCGGCTTGCGGCTAAACGATGTGGTCTATTTCTTGTCGCGGGCGCGGAGCGTCATGTGAATGTGATCCTTGCCGGCCGTCTGCCAGTCGGCCAGCACCGCGCCGGCGCCGATCTTCCAGTGATAATTCCCGCCGTCGCGCTGCGATTTCGAGGCATCGCCCCAGACGGCGATCCGCAGACTTTCCACGCCGCCTTCCTTCTTGACGAAATCGTCCAGCACCTTGCGGCGGTCGCTGGAAAACACCGCCAATCGCTGCTCGAACAGCTTCTTGGCCAGCGCCTTCGGCTTCTCGCTCAAGTCGCCGATCTTGGCGGCATCCGCGGCGATGGCCGCCCCGGAACCGGAGTTGCCCTTGCCCTTGATGAGCTTCGCATCGTCGGGCGACAGGGCCGCATGCAATTCTAGCAGGATTTTCTCTTCCTCGTCCCAGAGCGTCTTGACCGGGTTGCCGCCCAGCAGCACCGGCCCGAACTCGTTGGGCATGTCCTTGGAGAAATCGACATGGACCAGCGTCAGATGATGCTGCGCGAAGCGCCAGGCGAATGGCCCGTCGGCCTTCGGTTCGCCGAAGAAAGTGACGAAGCGCTGGCCGTCGCCGTCTTGCTTCGCCACTTCCAGGCAACGGCTCGCGCCGTATTCCGAGCAGATGGACTTCACGGCATCCGCGACCAGCGTCTTCTGCTCGGCGGTCAGCTTGCTGAAGGGCACGCCGGGCCGGGCCACGCCGGGAAACACTTCCGTTTGCCGGTCCTTGTCGGCGAACTCTTTCAATGCCAATTTCTTCTGGTCTTCGTTCAAGCTCTGAAAGAGCTTGAGGACGAGCGCCCGCGCCGCCTGGTCCGGCGAAGGCTCCTTCTGTGCCTGGCCGACCAAGGCCGCACAGGCGAGGACGACCAGACAACCGGCCCAGAGCAGCGATTTCATGGAATGCCCCTTGTCGTAGGGTCCGCTGTGCGGACCACCAAATCGCCAGCGACCGAATCAATGGTCCGCACAGCGGACCCTACGATGGCTGTCCTTACTTCTGGTTGATGAAATCGTACACCAGCACTTTTTCCAGGTGCTTTTCGTGCTTTTCGACGTACTTCAGATGCAGCGGATGTTCGAGATAAGTCTTCAGACCGTCGAAGTTGTCGACCAGCACCAGCAGGCCGACCTGGTAATCGTTGACGGCGAATTTGGGAGTCGCCTTCTCGGCGGGCAGGCCGATCTTGATGGAACGGACCGTCGGAATCTTCGCGAGGATTTCGTGGGCGTCCGCGATCAGGGCCTTGGCGGTGTCCTTGGGCGCATCCTTCTTCAGATAAAAGATGACGCAGTGAACATACGGGGCGTCGGCCTTGGCGCCCGGCTTGTCGTCGGCGCGGCTCGAAACCGTCAGGCTCGTCGTGGACACGACCGTGAGCAGCACGGCGGCCAGCATCAACATGCGTTTCATGACCATTCTCCAGCGGTTGCCAGGGGAAACAATCAGCCGCCAAGCTATCAAACCCAGCGCCCTTGTGCAACGGTGCGCAAGAGAACGGGACGGTTCCCCGCCGCGAAACTACAATGGTCCCGGATGCGACCCTGGATGAAACACTGGTGGCCGATCGCCAAGGCGTTGATCGCGCTGGCCATCGTGGTCGGCGTCGGCTGGCGGTTCGCCGGCATCCTGCGCCGCCCGGAACTCTGGGAACGCCCGTTGAATCCCCGCTACGACTGGCTGACGGCGGGCGGCTTCATCTACATCCTGGGACTCGGCTTCTCCGCGCTCTTCTGGTATCGCCTGCTGGCGGCCGTCGGCGAACGACCCTGGCTGCTGGCCACGGTGCGAGCCTATTACATCGGTCACTCCGGCAAGTACGTGCCAGGCAAAGCCTGGGGCCTGCTGCTGCGAACCGGGCTGCTCGCGAGTTCCGGCGTTCGGCCGGGCATCGCCGCGATGACCGCCACCTACGAAACCCTGACCACGATGGCCTCCGGGGCGCTGGTGGCGGCCGTGCTGCTCGCCCTGGTTTCCCTGGATACCACTGCCAGCTGGTGGTCCTTCGGCCTGTTCGCCCTGGCCGGGCTGCCGCTCTTGCCGATGTTCTTCAATCCGCTGATGAAGCTGATTGCGGGACTCGCCGGCCGAGCTGCCCGGCGCTTCGACCGCAACGCCGTAGCCGTGGTCCTGCCGCCTGTCCGGTTGCTCACGCTGCTTGGTGGACTGGCGATTACCGCCTGTGGCTGGGCTTTGCTCGGCCTGAGCCTGTTGACCGTACTGCAAGCAATGTTGCCAGTACCGACTCCCTGGAGCGCCGAGCTGTGGGCGCGCTGCACGGCTTACGCGGCGCTGGCCTGGGTGGGGGGTTTCATGTTTATCCCCTCGCCGGGCGGGATGGGGGTGCGCGAGGCGATCCTGGAGCAGATGCTGACGCCGGAAATTCGCCGCCTCGCGCCGGGCGAGGATGCCAGTTTCTGGGCGGTGATCGTCGTGCTGGTCTTGCGCTTGCTCTGGACCCTCGCCGAGATCATCATGGTGTTGCTGGTGGCTTGGCTGCCAATCAGGAATCAGGAATCAGGAGTCAGGAATCAGGAGTCAGAGTTCATTGCATCGACAACGACGACACCTCCTGACTCCTGACCCCTGACTCCTGACCCCTGACTCCTGACCCCTGACTCCTGACTCCTGACCCCTGACCCCTGACCCCTGACCCCTGACTCCTGACCCCTGACTCCTGACTCATGATTTCCATCGTCATTCCGCTGGTCAATGAGGAAGAAAGCCTGCCGCCGCTCTATCGCGAGATTTGCGAGGCGGCCCGGGTCAACGACCTCGACATCGAGATTCGCTTCGTGGACGATGGCAGCCGGGACAAATCCTGGGCTGTCATCGCGGAGCTAGCGCAGCAGGACGAGCGCGTGCATGGCTTGCGCTTCCGGCGCAACTTCGGCAAGGCGGCAGCGCTGTCGGCCGGCTTTCAGGCGGCACGCGGCGATATCATCGTCACCCTGGATGCGGACTTGCAGGACGATCCCAAGGAAATCCCGCGCTTCCTGGAAAAGATGGCCACCGGCCTGGACGTGGTGAGCGGCTGGAAGCGCATCCGTCACGATCCCTGGCACAAGGTGCTGCCCAGCCGGATTTTCAACGCGCTGGTCGGCTGGGTGACGGGCGTCAAGCTGCACGACCATAATTGCGGCATGAAGTCCTACCGCGCGGAGATTTTCCGCGAGGTCCGCCTCTACGGCGAATTGCACCGCTTCATTCCCGTGCTGGCGGCGGCGCGCGGCTGGCGGGTGGGCGAGATCGACATCCAGCATCGGCCGCGAAAGTTCGGCGTCGGCAAGTACATGGGCGTCGATCGTTTCGTGAAGGGCTTGCTCGACCTGATGACGGTCAAGTTCCTGACCGGCTTCGGCCGCCGGCCGCAGCATCTGCTCGGCAGCCTCGGCATGCTCAGCTTCGCGGTGGGCAACCTCGGCATGGTCTATTTGGCGATCACCTGGCTGATCCGCCTCTGGTATCCGAATTCGTTCCCGCCCCTCCACGAACGGCCCGCCCTGATCTACGCGCTGGCCGCCCTGCTGATGGGCGCCCAGCTGATGTCGATGGGCTTCCTGGCCGAACTGATAACCGCCTATCATAGCCGGGACACGGACAGCTACAGCATTGCCGAATCGACGGAAGCCAAGGACAGTACTGAGTACTCAGTACCGACTACGCCCTGATGCACGTGCCCGGAGTCGCCTGCTTCGTGGGTCACGATTCCAATCGTGACAATCTCAAGTCTGTCACGATTGGAATCGTGACCCACGGCGACACTCATCACGACCACCGCAACCCTCCGTACTCGGTACTCTGTACTGCGTACTCATTCCCGATTATTCAATGCACACCACCGCAGACTTCCGCCAAACCGTTTACACGCTGTTGATCGTGGTCGCTGCCGGCCTGGTTGCCGGCCGCATCCTCGGCGTCAACTTCAACTACGAGCCTTACCTGCATCGCGACCCGGCCGTGTCGGAAGACACCAAGCGCGAATGGCCGAAAGTCCGGCCGAAACCGATGCCGACGTTCAGCTCCAACGACCGCTCGCGCTGGGCGACCATCCGCGCCCTGGTGGATGAAGGGCACTACCAGATCGGCGAGCGGACCATCACCGATCCGGCGACGGGTGCCTATAAGGACGCAGGCATCACCTTCGAGGAAGGCTGGGGCGGCGTCGATAAGGTGATGAATCCGGAAACTCGGAAATTCTACTCCAGCAAGCCGCCGTTATTTCCCACGCTCCTGGCCGGCGAATACTGGCTGCTGAAGCAAGTGCTGGGCTGGAACTTTCAGACGCACCTGTTCGCCATCGTGCGGACCGTGCTGCTGACGGTCAACTGGCTGCCGTTGATCCTCTACTGGGTGCTGCTCTCCCGGCTCATCGACCGCTTCGGCGGCAGCGACTGGGGCCGGCTCTACACGATGGCCGCCGGCTGCTTCGGCACCTTCCTGACGACCTTCGCCATCACGCTGAACAACCACACCATCGCGGCGTGTACCGGACTGTACGCCCTCTACCTGGCCATCGGCATCTGGACCGATGCGGCCGAGAAGCCCGATCAGCCGCTGCCGTTGGGCCGATTCATCCTGGCGGGCTTCTGCGCCGCATTCACGGCAGCCGTCGAGTTGCCGGCAATGGCCTTCCTGGTAGGACTGGGAGCCTTGCTGCTCTGGCGCGCTCCCCGGCAGACGCTGCTCGGCTTCGTGCCGCCAGTGCTGCTCGTGGTGGCCGCCGGCTTGTTCACGAACTACCTGGCCATCGGCCGGCTGACGCCCGCTTATGCCGAGGTCGGCAGCAAATCGGAATGGTACCTCTACACGGGCAGCCATTGGCTGGAAGTGCCGGGCAAGGAGAAGACCGGCATCGACTTCGCTTGGAAGAAGGAAACTCGGCCGACCTACATGTTCCATTTTCTCTTCGGCCATCATGGCATCTTTTCGCTGTCGCCGATCTTCTTGCTCAGCATGGCCGGCATCTGGTTCGGCCTGAAGAAGTGTCCAGTCGCCCCACCGCCCGCCGCCGACGAAGCAGCGACTTCGGAAGGCGAACCGACGCCTCCGGACCAAGCGGCGACGGGTTGCGGCTGGACGCAATGGCTGGAGCGGCTGCGCGGCGACGCTTTCTCGATGGTCGTGCTGCTGACGGCCTATCTGACCCTGGTGGTCGTCGGCTTCTACCTGGTGAAAACCAACAACTACGGCGGCTGGTGCAGCGGACCGCGCTGGGTCTTCTGGCTGACGCCCTTCTGGCTGCTGACCATGCTGCCAGCCATCGACCGCCTGGCAGCGCACCGCTGGGGCCGGGTAGTCGCCGTGATCTTCCTGGGCATCTCGGTCGCGTCCGTCAGCTATCCCGCCTGGAACCCCTGGCGGCATCCGTGGATTTATCAGTGGATGGATTCCTACGGACTCATTCCCTACTAAAGCCGCTCGCGGCTTCGCAAACCCGCATCCCCGCCGCGGCGAAGCGCGCGAAGGCCGCATCGCCCTGCGCGCTGAAATCCACCACGCCGGGCACCACCACCGACGAGGTGCAATCCTCCAGTAGCGTGACCTTCCGCGCCATGCCGGCATCGCGCGCCTGAATCGCGACCAGTAGGTCTTCAACGGTCCAGGCCACGCAATGGCTCTTGGCCTGGCCGGCGACGATGACCCGGTCGAACGTCTGCAAATGCTCGATCAGAACGGAGTTCATGTCGCCGAGCGGCCGACCGTCGACATCCTCGCGCACCTCCGGCCGCAGCGCGGAGTAGCTTTCGACCAGGGGATGGCTGCCCTTCAACTCGAAGCGTGTCTGCGTATGCCGGGCATGGGCATGAAAGAAGCAAGCCTCCTCGACGGCGGACACCAGGGCATGACCGATGCCGCCGAGCAGCGCGTGATACGGCCAGACCATGAGCTGATACTTGCCGCCGGCCGCGAGCTTTCGGCAGTAGTGCAGCAGATGTCGCTGCAGCGCGGCGGGTTCGGTTCCGAGGCTCGCCGCCGTCCGAGGATTTGCCTTCCAGCGACCCGATTCAACATCCTTCAGCGACACAGCGGTCAGCGGCGGCGGATGCCGGCCGGCTTCATCCACCAGGAACAGCGAATGAAAAATCTGCAAGACGCTGTGCGTGTCCAGGGTGGCGATAATCTCGGTGATGCCGGCCAGGTGGCGATAGATGAACTCGCAGAGCCGCCGGTTGTCATCGACCGGCCCCTGGCCGCTTCTGCCGCCCACGAACAGCTCGAAGCCGGGGATGCAGAAAGTATTCTGACAATCAATCAGCAGCAGGCAGGTGCGAAGTACATCTTGAGCAGCCGGCTGAACGCCCTGTTGTTTCGCCCAGGCATCGGCTTCCCGCGCCCTTTGCTGATACGGCACGCGCCAGACTTCGCCCACGCGCCGCGGATCGAAGTGTTCGGGCAACGGCAGCAGGGTATCTTTCGCGGCGGCGGTCATTTATCCTGTTCCTCATCGTGCCGGACTGCATCCGCCACATCCTACTCCTGGATTTTCCGATGAGCCAATCCCTCTTTCCCGACGACCGCCACCTGGGCCTGCTGACCGACCTCTACGAACTGACGATGGCGGCCGGCTATCACGTTCACGGACTAGCCGACCAGCGCGTCACGTTCGAGCTGTTCATGCGCCGCGTGCCGTCGTGCCGCAACTTCCTGGTGGCCGGCGGGCTGGAACAGGCCGTGCATTACCTGCAACAGCTCAGCTTCGCTCCGGAGCAGATCGACTTCCTGCGCCGGCACCCCGCGTTCGCGCAAATTCCGAACGACTGGTTCGAGCGGCTGGCTTCCCTGCGCTTCGACGGCGATCTCTGGGCCGTGCCCGAAGGCACGGTCGTTTTTGCCAACGAGCCATTGCTGCGGATCACCGGCCCGCTGATGTTCGGCCAGATCGTGGAAACGTTCTTGATCGCCACGCTGACGATGCAAACGCTGGTGGCCTCCAAGGCGGCGCGCGTAGT
>JAGVLI010000508.1 GCA_020054355.1 Planctomycetales bacterium
ACTGTGCTGATGGCCGTGAGCGCCACGACGATGCTGGCGCTGGCCGGCCCTCGCTGGTTCGTGCTGGTTGCAATTGCAGCGATGGTGGCGGTGCTGGCCTGGCTGTGGCGGCGGCCCGAAGCCATGGCAGCCTAGGGCTACGCTGAAGTAGAGGCGGATTCTCGGATCGTCTTGAACTCGAATTCGACTTGTCCATCATGTGTCCAGACGCCGGCTCTTGGTGAACCTATTTCAGCCCTGCCCTTAGCGCTGAGCTTCCCCGCTTTTGCGTAGCCCGTGCGCGAGTGGACGACACTGCGTTTGCGTTCTTCACACTGTTCCATTACAGTGAACCGACACAAGCCTACCGAATGACCGTTTGATGGACGGCCGACCGTGATGCCGCGGAACGCGGATGGTCACCAAGAGGGGCGCCCCAGCGCGACTTTGCGAGGAGACAACCGGATGGTCCCAGAGACCTTACTGCCTGGATCGGTTGCGGCGCCGACAAGCAGCACACGGGATATTCCGGCATGGGAACGTCCGGATGAGTGATGCTTTGCTACCCCTGACCGGGGTTCGCGTGCTTGATGTCGCCACCGTCATAGCCGCTCCCTTTTGCGCAACCATTCTGGGCGAGTTCGGCGCCGAGGTCATCAAGGTTGAAATGCCCGGCCAGGGGGACTCCCTGCGTCGCTACGGAACCATGAGCGATGCAGGTGCGACTTACTCCTGGCTCAATGACGGACGCAACAAGAAATCGATCACTCTCGATTTGCGCAAGGAAAAGGGCAAGGAGATCATCCGACGTCTCGTTGCCGATTGCGACATCATGGTCGAAAATTTCCGCCCCGGAACGCTTGAGCGGTGGGACTTGGGCTACGAAGCATTGAAGCAGATCAAGAAGGAGCTGATTCTTGTGCGGGTCACGGCCTACGGACAGGATGGCCCCTACAAGGATCGGCCCGGTTTTGCCCGTCTTGCACATGGGTTTTCCGGCCTGTCGCATCTGACCGGTGAGAGGGATGGCCCCCCGCTGGTGCCTGGATCTGTTGCGTTCGCCGACTATCTTGCCGGACTGTATGCCGCGCTGGGGGCCCTGCTTTCGTATACCGCCCGCACTCGGTACGGCATCGGCCAGTCGGTCGACGTCAGCCTGTATGAAGGCGTGTTCCGCTTTTTGGATGAAATGGCGCCAGCCTACTCCGCGAGTGGCCATATCCAGGAGCGCATGGGCATGGAAGCTTCGAACATCGTGCCGCACAACCACTACCGGGCGCAGGATGGCAAATGGGTGGCACTGGCCTGCACCATAGACAAGATGTTCGAGCGCTTGGCAATGGTCATGGGGCAGCCGGAGCTACTGAGACCGGACAGATTCCGCACGATGGCCCAGCGCCTGGCCGGCCGCGACGAGGTGAACCGCATCGTCGGGGACTGGGTCGCGAGCATGCCCAGGGATGAGGTGATCCAGCTCTGCCTCGACGGCGAGGTTCCGGCCGGGCCCATCTACGACGTTGCCGACATATTCAAGGACGAGCACTACAAGGCACGCAAGACCCTGCTGGAGGTGGAAGACCCGCGTCTGGGAAAGCTGACCGTTCCCAACGTCTTTCCGCGGCTCTCGGAAACGCCCGGAAGGTTTTCCTGGCTCGGACCAGATCTCGGTCAGCACAATCTGGAGATCTACCGTGATCGACTGGGCTTCACGGAAGAAGAGATCGAGCAGCTGAAAAATGAAGGTGTGATCTAGTTACCAATCGAGGAGGCCTATGATTCGCGATTTTGGAAAAACGTCCTGCGTTATTCTGGCTCTGGTTGCCGCGCTGGCAGGATCCGGGTCGGCCCTTGCACAAGACTATCCGAACAAACCGATCCGGATCATCGTCGGTCAGGCGGCCGGAGGGGCCTCTGATGTCCTGGCGCGGACCCTGGGCTCCAAACTGGGCGACAGCCTGGGCCAACAGGTGCTGGTTGACAATCGTGCCGGGGCCAATGGCATCATCGCCGCCGAAGCGGTGGCGAAAGCCGCACCGGACGGCTACACCCTCCTGATGGGGAGCAGTCCCATCCTCGCGATCAACCCGGCACTCTACAAGAAGCTGCCCTACGACCCGATCGCCGACTTCACGCCGATCGCCTTGTTCGGAAAGGCTTTTTACGCCCTGCTGGTCCCCTCCTCATCGCCCGCCAACTCGGTCAAGGACTTGATAGCGCTGGCCAAGGCCAAGCCGGGTCAGCTCAATTACGGCGCCGGCAGCAGTGGCGCCCGCGCCAATATTGAAATATTCAATTCGGCCGCCGGGATCAAACTGACCCACGTTGCCTACAAAAGCAATACCCAGGCGCTCACCGATCTTCTGGGTGGCCGGCTGGATATGCTGTTCGAAACCACGGTCACCTCGGCGCCGCATATCAAGGCCGGAAAAGTGAAAGCGCTGGCGGTGACCAGCGCCGAGCGGCTCTCGCAGTTTCCTGAACTTCCCACCGTCTCCGAATCCGGCGTGCCGGGTTATGAATATTCGGCGTGGGTCTCGGTCCATGCTCCAGCAGGGCTTGCACCGGGCATTCAGCAAAGACTTTCCGCCGAGATCATGAAGGTGATGAGCATGCCGGAGGTGATCGAGAGATTTCGCACCCTCGGGTTCGAACCTCGTTTCGGTAACGTGGAGCAGGTGACCACCTTGCTCAAATCCGACATCGTCAGCTACAGGAAAGCTGTCAAGGACGCCGGAATCCCGCAAGAGTGATTGAACCGTCAAGAGCTATCGATTCGAAACAGGAGTGAGGAATGTCCATCAGAATACGACCGCTATCGTTTGCCATCGGAGCAGAAATCACCGGAGTGGACCTGGCCAAGCCCCTTGATGACGCGCAGTGGGCCGAAATCTACGCCGCCTGGCTGAAGCATATTGTGCTGGTTTTCCCCGGCCAGAAGCTCACTCCTGAGCAGCAGATTGCCTTCGGGCGCCGGTTTGGACCGCTGGACGATCATTGGGAAGACCCGACCTATCGCCTGCCGGGGTTCCCGGAGATTTACCAGATCGGCAACTTCATGCTCGATGGCAAGATGTCCAAAACCAAGGATACCGGGCGCAAGTGGCACTCCGACCACTCATACACCACCCGCCCGACGTTGCTGAGCATGCTGTACTGCAGAAAGATTCCACCGGTCGGTGGGACCACGGCGTTTGCCAACATGTACATGGCTTACGACACGCTCACCGATACCCTGAAGGGCATGCTGGAAAACCTGGAAGCGGTGCACGACATGCTCAACTACCTCACGCCAACCCTGCTGTGGAAGCCGACGGTCAAGGACCCCTCCGCGATGGCGAAGAAATTTCCCGCGGTCGTGCATCCGGTGGTGCGCACCCACCCCGAGACCGGTCGCAAGGCCCTTTACGTGAGTGAAGGGCAGACGACACGCATCCTCGGCTTGTCCGAAGAAGAAGGTCGTGGCCTGTTGCAATTCCTGTTCAAGCACGCAACCCAGCTGGAATTCACCTACCGCCACGCCTACCAGGTCGATGACCTGGTTTTCTGGGACAACCGCTGCGCGCAACACATAGCCTTGGCCGACTATGTCCACAATTCGGATAACCCGCGCCATATGTATCGACTCACGGTGCTTGGCGAAAAGTCCGGAAGACTGTACGAACCGGGCACCGAGACCCAGCCCGAACAGCAGGCCGAAAGGCGGACCGCGAAGCAGGCCGCTTGATTCATCTCGGTGGCCGAGGTCCGTACTTGGGCGCTTCCCTTGCCTGACGGAGATGACGGAATACAGATGGAGTGCGATATGAATGACCTCGTTATCCGCGACGGATTGATTGTTGACGGAACCGGCCGGCCGGGCTACCACGGGGACATTTCGATCAAGGACGGGCGGCTCAGCACGGTTGGCGGCAAAGCCGAGGGTGGCCGGCGTGAAATCAACGCGGCCGGCCGCTTGGTGACGCCAGGCTTCGTCGACATCCACACCCATTACGATGGCCAGGTGACTTGGGACCCGTTGCTCGCCCCTTCCTCCTTGCACGGGGTGACAACCGCGGTCATGGGAAACTGCGGCGTGGGGTTCGCGCCGGTGCACCCCGACAAGCGTGATTGGATCATCAGCCTCATGGAGGCGGTCGAGGATATTCCCGCTGCAACCTTGCGCAAGGGTATTCCCTGGAGCTGGGAATCCTTTCCGGAGTATCTGGACATGCTCGACACACTGCCGCGATCCATCGACATCGGCGCCCAGGCTACCCATGCCTCGATCCGGACCTATGTCATGGGCGAGCGCGGGGCTGCGAACGAGCCGGCCACGAGCGATGAACTCGATCGAATGGCCGCGTCGGTCCGTCAAGCGATGCAAGCCGGCGCGCTTGGCTTCACATCGTCGCGCTCTACACTGCAACGCACCAGCGATGGCAAGCATACTCCCGGCTACGGGGTGCCCGTCGAGGAGATCATCGCGCTGGGCCGCGTCCTTGGAGACCTGCGCAAGGGCTCGATCGGCCTGAATGTCGACTTCGAGGATGTCGATCGGGAAATTCACTGGCTGCGGCGCCTGCGACGCGAGACTGGCCGGCCGGTCTGGTTTTTGTTGGCGCAATTCCCGGACAGTCCGGACAAGTACAAGAACGTGCTGGCGCAGGTGGCGCGCGCAAGCTCCGAAGGTGAGCCGCTGTTTGCCCAAGTCGCCGGGCGGCCGGTCGGCTTTCTTCTGGGGCTGGAAAGCAGCAAGAACCCCTTTGTGAGCCGGCCCAGCTACAAGGCCATTGCCCACCTGCCACTGGCTGAACGCGTGGCCAGGCTGCGCGGCGCCGATTTCCGCCGGCAGCTGCTATCGGAACGGACCAGGCACAACAGCGTGATCATGCGCTCCATCACCGAGCGTTTCGACCTGATGTTCCGGCTTGGCGATCCGCCCAATTACGAGCCCGGACCAGAGACCAGTATTGCGGCGCAAGCGTCGCTGCAAGGCCGCCCCGCCGACGAAGTCGCGCTCGAGATCTTGCTGGAACGCGACGGGCGCGAAATGCTCTTCATGCCTGGGGCCAATTACGCGGCGGGGGATTTTTCGGATATCCAGAACATGCTTGCCCACCCCAACACCATCATGGGTCTATCGGATGCCGGAGCGCATTGTGGGCTGGTCTGTGACTCGTCCATGCCGACATTCATGCTGACGCACTGGGCGCGTGATCGCAAGCGCGGCCCCAAGCTGGCCCTGGAAGAAGTCGTTCGTGCGCAAACCTCCACCACGGCAGCTTTCTATGGCTTGCAGGATCGCGGGATGTTGCACCCGGGGTTGAAGGCCGACGTCAATGTGATCGATTTCGACCGCTTGCGCCTTCATGCACCCGAGATGCAGTATGACCTACCCGCGGATGGGCGTCGCCTGATGCAGCGCGTGGAAGGATACGCTGCAACCATCGTTTCCGGCGAAATCACGCTGGAGAACGACCAAGCTACCGGGACCTTGCCTGGAAAGCTGATCCGCGGGCCTCGAGGTGCGACTGCCAGCGTGTCCGCGAGTGGGCAGCAGTTGCGGTAACTGGCGGAGTCCCGCGCAGCCGGTGCGGTCGCCGTACATCAGCGATCCCCTGGACCGTCGGCCAGCAGCCTGCGCAATCCGTCTTCGTCCAGCACCGGCACGCCCAGCTCGCGTGCCTTCTCCAGCTTGCTGCCGGCTTCGGCACCGGCCACCACGTAGCTCGTCTTCTTGCTCACCGATCCTGCGACCTTCGCGCCAGCGGCCTCCAGCATGTCCTTGGCCTCCTCGCGGCTGAGCGTGGGCAGCGTGCCGGTGAGGACCACCGTCTTGCCCGCCAGCGGCTTGGGTGCCTGCACGGCCGGCGCGCCCTCCTCCCAGCTCACGCTGCAGGCGCGCAGCTGCTCCACCACCTCGCGGTTGTGCGGCTGGGCGAAGAAGGTATGGATGCTCTCGGCGACGATGGGACCGACGTCGGGCACCACCAGCAACTGTTCTGGTGACGCATCCAGGATCGCGTCGAGGCCGCCGAAGTGCCGGGCCAGGTCGCGCGCCGTCGCCTCGCCCACGTGCCGGATGCCCAGCGCGTAGAGGAA
>JAGVLI010000173.1 GCA_020054355.1 Planctomycetales bacterium
CCTGGCGGCGCTGGCGATCCTGGGATCGGCGTCCGGCACCCGCGCGGCCGACGGCGCGCCGGACGACAAGGAAATCAAGGCGGTGGTGGACAAGGCTGTCGAGTTCTACAAGAAGCGCCAGGGCGATGACGGCAGCTTCTCGGCGAAGGCCGGCGGGCCGGGCATCACGGCGCTGATCGTGGCCGGGCTGCTGAAGAACGGCGTCGGCATGGACGAGCCGCTGGTGGCCAAGTCGCTCGACTACCTGGAAAAGAACGTGCAGAAGGACGGCGGCATCTACCAGAAGAGGCTGGCCAACTACACGACCAGCGTGGCCCTGGTCGCCTTGGCCGAGGCCAACACCAAGGGCAAGTACGACACGGTCATCAAGAACGCCGCCAAGTTCCTCAAGACGCTGCAATTCGACGAAAGCCTGGTGGAAGACAAGGACGTGAAGTTCGGCGGCGCGGGCTACGACAAGAACGAACGGCCCGACCTGTCGAACACGCAGTACTTCGTCGAGGCGCTGCTGGCGGCGGGTGTGCCGAAGACCGATCCGTCCATCCAGAAGGCGCTGAAGTTCATCAGCCGCTGCCAGAACCTGCCGGGCGAAACCAACGACCAGCCCTGGGCCAAGAAGACCAGCGCCGACGACAAGGGCGGCCTGGTCTACAACCCCACGACCATCGAGAAGAACTCGGCGGCGACGCCCGAAGGCGGGCTGCGTTCGGCCGGCGTCATGACCTATGCCGGCCTGAAGAGCTTCCTCTATGCCGGCGTGGACAAGAAGGATAAGCGCGTCGAGGCGGCGGTGGACTGGATCCGCCGGCACTACTCCGTGGACGAGAACCCCGGCCAGGGCACCTCCGGTCTCTACTACTACTATCACACCTTCGGCAAGGCCATGACCGCCCTCGGCGAGGACAGCTTCGCCGACAAGGACGGCAAGAAGCACGACTGGCGGCGCGACCTGTTCGAGGCGCTGAAGAAACGGCAGAAGGCCGACGGCAACTGGGCCAACGAGAACCCGGGCTTCCTGGAAAACAACCCGGACCTGGCCACGGCCTACGCCCTGCTGGCGCTGAGCTACACCAAGCCCGCGAAGAAGTAGATCGACGCGCTCACTCGACGCGCCGGCGAAAGGAAACCATCCCTCGCGCCGGTGCGTCAATTCAATTGCGCTGGCGGATGGTCCTGGTCTTTGTCCCGAAGGGACAGCTGAAAATAGCCCAGCACTTCAGTGCTGGGTTTGCCAGCGTTCCTGTTGCTCTCAAGTCCCGTAGGGACGGCCGAGCCTGGCGCGGCAAGTTTCAACCGTCCCTACGGGACGCAGAAACTCCGTCAGCTATTCCATCCCAGCACTGAAGTGCTGGGCTATTTTCAACTGTCCCTCCGGGACAAGGACCGGACGGTGTCCGTCCGCACGATCCGACCTGGATAGGAACTCGACTCATGACCAAGGCCGACCTGCAGGAATTCCTCGAATTCAACCGCAAGAAGACCCTCGAACTGCTCGACAGCATCGCCAAGCGGCCCGATCCGCAGGCGATTCTCGGCTGGCGGCCGGGCGCGGGTCGGGCGCATATCGCCTGGCAGCTGATGCACATTGCCGCCACCGACGACCGGCACCTCTACGTCCGCATGAAAGGCGGCGAGCCGCACAACGCCGACTTCGTCCGCCGCTTCGCCGGGGGCAGCGTGCCGGACGATGATATTCCTTCCGTCGAACGGATTCGGAGCTACCTGACCGATCGGCGTCAGGAGCTGCTGGACCACTTGCAGGGCCTGGCCGAAAGCGATCTGGCGAAGAAGCCGAACGAGCAAGCGCCGTGGGTTTATGGCGAGTGGTTCAAGGTGCTGACCTGGCACGAGGCGCACCACCAGGGCCAGGCGCATTTGACGCTGAACCTGTACCGCATCGCGCACGAACCGGCGATGGAGAAGGTCGGGCACTAAAGTACCCCGCCGCTCCGCGGCGGCACGAGCGGCGCAGCCGCGAGTATCGCGCCGGCGGTATGCGGTAGTTGCAACGACTCGGAACCGATGAAAGTCGAGCGGTCTGACCGTCAGCCGTCTATTCGCGAAGCCAAGCTTCACCAGTCGCCAGCGCTTCCGCCGCGGAGCGGCGGGCTACTTTCCGGTGGGCGACCATGAAGATCGGCATCCTTTCGGATACTCACGACCGGCTGGACCGCACCATATCGGCCGTGGCGCTGCTCCAGGAAGCAGGAGCCGAGGCGCTGATCCACTGCGGCGACTTGACCGGGCCGGACATCGTCTCGGCCTGCGGCGTGCTGCCGAGTTGGTTCGTCTTCGGCAACAATGATGACGACTGGCCGATGCTGCGGCTGACGATGAAGCTGAGCAATGCCGTCAGCCTGGAGTGGGGCGGCGAGATCGCCCTAGTCGGCAAACGCATCGCGGTCACGCATGGCCACCTGCACAAGGACATGCGCCGGCTGCTGACCGCCCGGCCCGATTACCTGCTCTCCGGTCATTCGCACCTGCTGGCCGATGAGATGCACGACGGCGTGCGGCGGATCAACCCCGGAGCGCTCTATCGGGCGGATCGCTTCACGGTGGCGCTGCTGGACCTGACGACTGACGACCTGAAGTTCCTGGACGTGCCCCGCTGAGCCGCTCGCGGCTTGGCCAGCACGACAGCGGAGACCAAGATGAGCGACGAGAAATGTCGGGAACGTCGGCCGACACTCGGAGCCGGCAAGCCGACCGACCTGCCCCGCACCATCGGCGAGTATACCGTCCTGGCCCGCATCGCCTCGGGGGCGATGGGCGTCGTCTATCGCTGCACCCGGCCCGGCCTGGAACAGCCCGTCGCCGTCAAGGTGCTGACCACTCCGCGCCATAC
>JAGVLI010000870.1 GCA_020054355.1 Planctomycetales bacterium
GGCAGCGAGGCCGTCGCGGCGGGCGGGGCCGCAAACCGCGCCGCCACGTCGAGGCGGACGAGAGAAAGGTCGCGGTCCCGGATGAGGACGACGACAGCGACCTGAGCGGACCGGTGGCCGACGACCTGGATGAAGACGAGGATGAAACGCCGCGCCCGGAAGCCGACGACGATGAGGAAATTTCGTTCGCCAACTGGACCGTCCCGTCCTGGCAGGAACTGATTGGCTCGCTGTATCGTCCGGAACGTTGAGGACTTCCCTATTACCCGGCGGGCACGGCAACGCTCGGCGCCGCTCGCCCGCCCCGATCTTCGCCTGGGGATGCAGTGCCATGGCCGACGCCGTCATCGATATCGTGGGGCCGGAGGACCTGCCCGTCATCGTCAGACTGTACAACCAGATCTTTCGCCCGCCGCGCGACCTGGAAGGGTTTAAGCGGCGCTATCAGGGCCGGCACAACGTGCTGCAAATGGTGGCGCGGATCAAGCACGAGCCGGTCGGCTTCTTCCTCGGCTTCGAGCTGAAGCCCGACAGCTTCTTTTCGTGGTTCTACGGCGTGGTACCCGACTATCGCCGGCAGGGCATCGCCTCGCAGTTGATGGAAGCGGTCCACGACTGGGCCAGCAGCAACGATTACAATTCGATCCGCTTCGAGTGTCATAACCAGCACCGCCCGATGCTGCAACTGGCGATCGCGCGCGGCTACGACATCGTGGGCATCCGCTGGGATCCCGACCGCGGCAATAACCTCGTCATCTTCGAGAAAGCCCTGAGCGGCTGAACGCCGAATCGCGGCGCGGGCGACCCAGTCGCCCGCGCCGCGGTTCGGTTCCCGCGCCGAAAAACCAATCCAGACCGGCCGCCGCATCGTCATTTCAGCGGATCAAGTGGCATCGGTCCAAGCCATCCCCACTCGCAGGAGCCTCGCGATGATGTGCATTTTCAAGCGAAAGACCCTTTTTGCAGCACTATTGGTTCTCGCCGTGTGCGGCGCCTGGCGGCTGGCTGACCCAGCGGCCGCCGCCGAGCCATTGGACCACATCAATCGCATCCACGTCCAGTTCAGCGAACAGCAACGCTTCGGTTTCGTTTGCCCGAGGGTGCGCGAGCCTAACGACCCCGAAAGACCCCTGCGGCTGACCCGCGACGAGCGCGGCATCACCAACAATACGGTGGTCCGGATCGACGGCTACGAGTACATCTACGGCGTGGAAATCCCGGGTGTCCGCTACGTCCGCGAGCAGGGCAAGATCATGAAAGAGGTGCCGATCCCCGGCAAGGACAAGGACCGCTCTTGGCAGTCAGTGTGGGAAACCGATTTCGGCCGCACCCGCGTCACGCAATCGGTGGAAATCGTGCTCGGCGAGCAGACGCGGCTTTACGACACCGCATTGGTCAAGTACCAGATCTGGAATCGCGACAAGCAGCCGCACACCGTCGGCTTGCGGTTCATGCTGGATACTTGCCTCGGCGCGAACCAGGGGCCTTCTTTCCAGGTGCCCGCGAGCGGCGGCAAGGCAGCGCGCCTCGTGGACAAGATGGAAGCGATCGATGCGAAGGACGTTCCCGATTTCGTGCAAGCCGTGGGCGACGACCCGAAAGACCCCAAGGCGACGACGGCGGTCGTCGGCCTCAAGCTGAAGGATTTCGAGCCGCTCGACAAGGTCGTGATGTGCCGCTGGCCGCGGAACAGCGAAGCGCGCTGGGGCGGCGGCAAGAATGCCGGCGACTTCGCCTTTGAGGCTATCGACAAGGACCCCAAGGCCAAGGATTCTTGCATTCTGCTGTACTGGGCCGCCTCCAAGATGGAGCCGGACGCCAAGCGCGAACTGGCCTTCAGCTACGGCCTGGGCCGGATCACCAAGGCCCCCGGCGCGAAATAGCCATCTCTCGGTTTCGCGGAAATGCAAGCCCGTCGGGCGCCTGGCCCGGCGGGCTTTTCTCCTGCGCTCGTCACCATCGCTCCGACCGGCAGACTCGACGTTGCCTGTCTGACTTCCCGTTGGTTTGCGGCAATTGTCGCCAGCTTGCGGACTCGACCGGATGCGCAGCTGACGAAAAGCTGAACGATCCCGCCGGTCACACGTCTCCCCGCACCTGAATTCCCCAGCGTTTCCAGGCAGCTGCGTTGACCAGCCGCCCGGTCTGTTTTTACAGTCGATGCCTGGCATACGGTTTTTGTTCGCGGCACCACGGGAGGAGGCAGCATGTTTGGCTCATGGGAATTGACTTTGGCCGATCGGCGCGTCCGGAAACGCGACGGTCTCGCCCGGCGCGTGCGGCTGGAAGTGGAGGAACTGGAATCGCGCGTCGCGCCGGCCGTGCTGACGCCTATTCAAGTACGGCACGCTTATGGCTTCGATCAGATTACGTTTCAGGCCAACGGCAAGACCGTCGTCGGCGACGGCGCCGGCCAGACCATCGCCATCGTCAACGCCTACGACAACACCCGCATTTTTCAGGACGTGGACACCTTCGACAAGGCGTTCAGCATCGGCGGCGGCAAGACCCTTTACCAGCAGTACGGCCCGGCCAGTTCCTTTCTCACCAAGGTCAACCCGCAAGGCACGCCCAAGGCCGACCCGACCGGCGGCCTGTGGAACCTGGAAGCCGCGCTGGACGTGCAGTGGGTCCACGCCATTGCTCCCGCCGCGAAGATCGTGCTGGTGCAAGCCCGCACCGATAACTATGCCGACCTGTTCGTGGCCGTGGACTACGCCCGCAACTTGCCCGGCGTGGCGGCGGTGTCCATGAGTTGGGGCAGCGCCGAATGGGCCACGGAAGCCAAGTACGATTATTATTTCACCACGCCCAAGGGCCACCTGGGCGGCTCCAACGGCATCGGCGGTCCCAAGCTGCCCGGCGGCGTTACCTTCGTGGCGGCTTCGGGCGATACCGGCGCCCCAGGCGGCTGGCCCGCCATGTCGCC
>JAGVLI010000229.1 GCA_020054355.1 Planctomycetales bacterium
CCACCGCCTGGGACCTGTTCCACGATGCCAAGCTCATCGCCGCCGCCAAGGACGAGCATCAGCGCAAGCTCGCCGGCCGCAAGTATCAATCGCTCCTCGAAAAGGACCAGGACCCGCCGCTCGATTACCGCGACCCGCCGAAACGCAAGTAGCCAACCGCTTTCCCGATTCATCGTTTCGCGCGGATTCGTTCACTTTCCTCGGAGAGTCCGCCATGCGCCGCTTCCCCTCGTTGGCCGCACTGGTCGTCTGCGCCAGCGCGGTCGTCCAGTCTCAGGCCGCCGAACCAACCCTATCCCTCGAAACTCCCATGTCCCCGCCGGCCTGGGCGCTGCTCGAACGCGAGCTGCTCAAGGCCAGCACCGCCGGCTGCAAGGAATTCTTCGCCCGCTACTTCGACGAGCGCGGCTGGCTCTTGTGCGTCGAGCGATGGGGCGGCGATGATGGTCCCGACGACGCTATCGAGAATTGCCTGGACTGGCCGATCCTGCATGCCCTCGGCGCGCCGGACGACATCCTCCGCCTCTACAAGAAAGCCTGGGAAGGCCATCTCCGGCAGTACACGCTGGCGAAGACGACGCACGTCCCCTTCGCGAAAGACGGCATGTACTACAAGGAATTCCCGGTGATGTTCGACTGGCTGCACAACGGCGAAGGGCTGGTCGTCTTCAACCTGCAAGGCTTGTCGGACCCCAAGGACGACCGCTTCCAGCAGCGGGTGCGACGTTTTGCCGGCTTCTACCTGAACGAAGACCCCGGCGCGCCCAACTACGATCCCAAGCACAAGATCATCAAGAGCATGTTCAACGGCAGCCGGGGACCGCTCCTGCGAAAAGCGACCGGCCTCGACTGGGCCGGCGATCCCATCGAGGTCGAGAACCGCTTCAAGCCGCGCCACGGTGAAACGTCGTATCAGCAGATGCTCGACCACTTCAAGGATTACAACGACATCGTCGGCGACCACCCACAGAACCTGCAAGCCACCACGCTGGCCGCCAACGCCTTCATGCTCTCCCACGATAAGAAGTATCACGACTGGCTGCTGGAGTACGTCGGCGCCTGGCGCGAACGCATGCTGGCCAACCAGTTCATCATTCCCACGAACATCGGCCTGGACGGCAAGATCGGCGGCAACACCGACGGCAAGTGGTACGGCGGGGTCTACGGCTGGGGCTTTTCGGTCAAGGACCCGCCGACGGGCAAGATCATCCACCGCAATCGCCACGCGGCCGGCTTCCAGGGATTCATGAATGCTTATCTGTTGTCGCAAGGCGACGACCGCTGGCTCGAACCCTGGCGCCAGCAGATCGAGGCGGTCAACGCCCAGGGCAAAATGATCGACGGCAAGATGCACTACCCGACGATGCACGGCGACCAGGGCTGGTACGCCTACGCCCCGCAGCAGTACGACAAGAACGCCCGCGAAATCGCCTATCTGTCCATGAAAGCCGAAGACCGCGCCCGCCTGCCCGGCGATCCCTGGTTCGCCTATCTCGACGGCAAGAACGCGACTTATCCGGAAACCCGGCTGCGCCGCGACCTGGAGAACGTCCGGCAGCGCGTCGAAGGCATGCGAAAAGACACCACCACGCCCGATACCCGCCTGGCCGACGATCCGATGCCGTTCAACCCCGCCAGCGTCGATTCCCTCATCGAACTGATGCTCGGCGGCCTGCACCCCGGCCGTTCCGGTTCGCTGCTGTTTTGCCGGCTGCGCTACTTCGATCCAGTCGCGCGCCGCGCCGGCATTCCCGAGGATGTAGCCGCCCTGATCGAACGCATGACGAAAGACGAAGTCACCCTGACGCTGGTCAACACCAACCAACTCGAAGCACGCACGGTAGTCGTCCAGGCAGGCGGCTATGCCGAGCACCGCTTCGAGTCCGCCACGGCAGCAGGCCGCGAGTTGAAAGTGAATGGCTCGGCGCTGACCGTGCGCCTGGCCCCCGGCAGCGGCGGCCAGCTGGTGCTGAAGATGAAGTGTTTCGCGAATCCGCCGACCCTGGTTTGGCCGTGGGAGCGCTGATCCAGGCGATGACAATCCCTCTTCTGAACGCCTGCGAAATTGGCTATGCTTGCTAGAGTACTGGCGGAGGGAAAGTCATGGAAAAACTGCAATTCACAATTGAAGAAGTCAACGACGATCCAGTCGAGTCTGCCCGCATCCAGGCGGCGCACGATCAATTGGTCCGAAACAGCCATTGGCTCCAGGATCACGGTGCGGAATTGCTTCCTCAAGCGCTCGGCAAGTTCGTTGCGGTAGCCGGCCAGGAAGCTTTCGTAGCGCAAACGCCCGAAGAAGCGTGGGCCTGGGCACGAAAAAAGCACCCCGAAGACCGCGGCGCTTTCGTCGAGTACGTCCGTCCCGAGAAAGGACCACGAATGTATGGTAATCGTCGGTGAATGGCTCGAAGGCTTGGATGGCGAGATACGCCCTGTCATTTACGTTCACGTCCTCGGCAAGGACGGAGCGAAAATTGGAGTTCGCTTTCTAATCGATAGTGGAGCCGATATAGCGGCACTTGGCTCGGCCCTGTTGCATAGACTGCAACTGCCTCACCAACCAGCACCGCCCGGCATGGCACTGCGCGGCATCAGCGGCGACAGCGACTTTGTCGTGGTCAGCACGACGTTGCAGTTCCCTCGCGCGGGTGGCGGCCATGCGTCCATTCACGGTCAGTTTGCCGCCTTCACGGACCCTGCGGTTGCCGAACTCAACGTGCTGGGACGCAACCTGCTCGACAACTTTCACGTCATCCTGAGCCGGCCGCGCAATGAAGTGTTATTGGTGTCGGGAAACCACACTTACTCGGTGCATCCGGTCTGAGCGGCCATTCGTTAGGAGTTTGGCTGACGCTGTCGCCACACGCTCGATTCGCGACGCTTCGGAGAAGCGTTGAGTCGTTCGATGCTTCTCCATGAATAGCTGATAGCTGTCAGCTATAAGCTGCCAGCTAATTGATAAAATGGATTCGTCCTCAAATCCCGGTTTGAAGAGAAAGGCAGAGCCGTGGAGCAATTCCGACTGACGATAGAAGAGATCAACGACGATCCGGCGACGACGGCCCGCTTCCGGGCGGCCCACGAACAGGCGATTCGGAACAGCCGTTGGCTGGAAAGTCACGGGGCTGAATTGTTGCCGCGCGCGCTCGGCAAGTTCATCGCAGTCGCCGGGCAGGAGGCATTCATCGCCGACAGTTCCGAGCAAGCCTGGGCATGGGCAAGGTCCGTTCATCCGGATGACCACGGTGCGTTCGTCGAATATGTAATCCCGACGCCCGGACCCAGGCTGTACAGCGATCGTGGCGTGCGCATTCTGGCTCACTGGGAGCCGCGACCGTTGGAATTCGATTTTCCTTCAGAAGACTTACCGCCGGCCAAACCGTGATTTCGGCATCTCACGCCATCCCCGTCACCACGCAGCGATTGCGCCCCTGCGCCTTGGCCTGCTGCAGCGCGGCGGCGGCGATCTCTTTCAGCTGCGTCGGGTTGGTCGTGCTCGGCGCTTCCACCACCGCGAAACCGATGCTCACCGTCAGCCGGATGGTCTGGTCCTTGTAGGGGATGACGGACTGCTCCACCCGCGAGCGAATGCGCTCGGCCAGCACCGCCGCCCCTTCCAGGCTGGTTTGCGGGGCCACCACCTGGAACTCCTCGCCGCCGATCCGGCCCATCGTGTCTTCCATCCGCACCGAACCGATCATGATCTGCGCCAGGGCGCTCAGGGCATGGTCGCCGCCCGGCAGCAGGTACGTCGAATTGATGTCCTTGAAATGATCGGCGTCCACCAGGCCCAGCGCCAGCGGACTGGGGTGCCTGGCCCGCCGGCGCACCTC
>JAGVLI010000066.1 GCA_020054355.1 Planctomycetales bacterium
CATCGAGCCGGCGGGCCAGCCCAGCTCGCTGGCGGCCGATTCGTTGGTCTTGCCTTCGAGGTAACAGAGCACCAGGGGGGCACGATACTTTTCCGGCAGCCGCTGCAATTCCTCGTGGACCACGGAACGCAGTTCTTGCCGGCCAAGCTCGCCGACGTCATCGGAGTGCGACATGTCCCCGGCCTGCCTTTCTTTGACGCGCCGCTTGGCGGAATTGATTTTTGCCCGCAGCGCGGTCCGATGCGCCACGCCGTATAGCCAGCTGGCCACCGACGGGCTTTTGCGAATGGAGGAGGCTTTCCGGGCAAGGACCAGAAATGTGGCCTGGAAAGCGTCGTCGGCGTCGTGAGCGTCGTGGAGGATGGAACGGCACAGCCCCAGCACCATCGGCCCGTGGCGCTGCAGCAGCGTCTCGAAGGCCGACTCGTCCTGCGTCTTGACGAACCGCTCCAGCAACTGCCCGTCGGTCAGGCTCTCGCTGCTGCGAGGCCCGATCAGCTGGCGGATGTGCCGAAGCACCGAGCCGAACTGTCCGTTGGCCATGTCTCTCACCCCCCGCGACACGCCGTCCGATCACCTCTATAGTGCAAGCCGGCAGCCGACAAATTCCAAATCGGGGACCGGAATTCACTGGCCGGAAGTACACTGGCAGCCCGCGTGGCCTGACCGTCAATTCTGCCACGAAAACCGCGTGGCGCAAAGGGGATCGGTAAAACGCACATAGTAGCCCGCCGCTCCGCGGCGGTGCGAGCGGCGCAGCCGCAAGCGTCCGACCGGCGACGAACCTGCCAGCGAGTCGCAATAAACTGGTGATGGGTTACGCGAAAAACTTCAAGCAGCCGAAGCAAACTGATTACTGGCAACTGAGGTCACACCACGTTACGGATAGGCTTCTGGCTACTTGGGCTGGAATCTGCCGCACGCCTCCGGTCGGACGCTCGCGGCTGCGCCGCTCGCACCGCCGCGGAGCGGCGGGCTACTATGTGCGGCTGCGCCGCGTACCGCGGAGCGGCGGGGAACTATGTGGGGCGGGCTACTTTGGAGGATGCGATGCACAACCCCTTCCTGATCGGCGACAAGGTTTACCTGCGTCCGCTGGAAAAGGCCGATGCCGTCCGCTGCGTCCCCTGGGCCAACGACCCCGCCGTGACCCGCACCCTGAAGCTCTTTCGACCCCTGAACCTCCAGGCCGAGGAACAATTCATCGACCGGACGACGCAGAGCGAGCATTCCCTGGTGCTGGCCATCGCCATCCAGGCCACCGACCAGCACATCGGCAACGTCGGTTTCGAGAGTATCGACTTCCGCACGCGCGCCACGGCCTTCGGCATCATGATCGGCGAGAAGACCGAATGGGGCAAAGGCTACGGCACCGAGGCGACGCGGCTACTCATCCAGCACGGCTTCCACACCCTGAACCTCAACCGCATCTGGCTGCACGTCTACGAGTACAACGCCGCAGCCATTCACATCTACCAGAAGCTCGGCTTCCAGCGCGAAGGGACGCTGCGCCAGGACACGTATCGCGATGGCCGATACTGGGACACGATCGTCATGGGCCTGCTGCGCCCGGAGTGGGAGGAGCAGTTCGTGTAGCCGCTTGCGGCTTCGCAGAATTCTTATCAGATACGATAAATATGACATTGATTTTTTATCAGATACGATAAATAATGTGACGAAACCAGAGGGCCGTCCGTGGAAGCCGCGCATGAGAGTTTTCGATCGCTCGATCAACGCCGCCGCCAACTGGGCATGAGCTATGCCGTGCTGGCGAAGCGCAGCGGGGTCTCAATGGCGACCGTCGTCCGGACGCTGTCGGGCAAGCATCCCGAAGTCGGCTTCGGCAGCGTGGTCCGCATCGCTACGGCGCTGGGGGTCCGCATCCAGTTGACTCCGCGAATGTCCGCCCAGGAACTGCGCCGCCAGCAGGCCGAGGAGAAAGCCAGGCGGTTGGTGGGTCTGGTGCAGGGGACCGCTGGCCTGGAAGGGCAAGCGGTCGGACCTGAGGCGCTGGCCGAGTTGACGCAAGAGACAGCCGACACGCTGCTCGCGGGGTCCAGACGCAATTTATGGAGCGACTGATGGCGGCTTGGGAATCGCCGATGATCCACTTCCCGCTTTTCGAGGAGTCGGGTGCCATGCTTGGGCGGCGACCGCCAGTGTTCAGGTGATGTCGGTGCCACCGCCCAAGCATGGCAGCGCCGGCGACTCGACATGCTTGGGCGGTGGCACCGATGCCATATTGTTTTCCGGCAGCCGCCGCCCAAGACTGCACCAGGAATACACACCGCCGCGCTGACTGGGTTCGGGATTGCCGCCACTGAGTCACGATTGTGATGGGCTTCTCGCGCCCCGGAATGGGAAGAGCCGTTCGTTTAGAGATTGCGCAGAAGCCGATCAGGGTTTTGCCAATCGGAAGTGAGGGGATGCGTGTCGCCCGGAAACCGCGATTGGTCTATCCCCAGCGCATCCTCGATGTCTTGGAACAGCGAGCGAAGGAATCGGCAGTGCTGCCGGGATGTCAGCACGCGGTCCCAATCGACGGCCCTCAGTGCGGCGTGCCCTTGGTGCGTCTCGCGGTAAGACCCAGAGAGAAAATCGAGGTAATGCTTCGGGTGCCGAAGTCGTGTTGGTAAGTCAATCGCCCATTTGGGAACTTGTTGATCCCCCGAGAGTACTTCCGAGTATTTTGGATCGACCACAGTGAATTGTTCGGGATCGCAACTGGGTATCAGCTTGGCGGGTCGCTTACAGCCAGCCGCCTTCAGTGCGCCGGGATCAGCGAAGAAATACGCTTCGCACATCGGCACCAGCAGGTGGAACGAGCACTTTTCCCTGACGTTCTTGCACAGCTTGTTGAAGGTTCGCTGCCCGGTCGCCGCTGCCCGGCGCTCCAGTTCGGCGGTCGCCGCGCACCGAAACGCGCCGATCACTGCTTCCGGTTTCTCCAGATTGGCCAGTTCGAGATCGTCGATGCCGACCACGAGGTCCGGTCGAGGCTTTCGTCGTCCCGGATCGAGGGCCGCGATCAATGCGGTTGCGAACTTTTCTATGTTCGACAGCAGACCAGGCCGTTGTGGAGGAGGCCAGGAAGCCTGTGCTGAAGTGAAACTGTCCACCTTCTGGGTTTCGAGAAATTCCGCTTCGGGAAACACCCGCTTCAGCGACTCGGCCAGTGCGAGTCGCTCCATGTCCCCCGTCACGATCAGGGCGATGGTGGCCAACCGCGTAACTCCTACGAAGCGGACATGGCGGGTTTGCCGTTCGTCAAAGGCGCTTGGGGGCCGCCAAAATCCTCGTGGCGGTACAGCTCGCCGAGGGAGAAATGCCGCAACCATTCCGGGTTGCGGTAGTCCGTCAAACGTACCGGCAGGCTGGGCTGTCCCGGTTCCATGACAAACACACGGCCCGGGTCATCGCGGAACTCGTCCAGCAGGGCCGATGAATGGCCTGCCAGGATAACGGTCAATCCGGTGTTTTCGGACCACTCCCGCATGCCTCGGACCAAGCTGCGCACCGCATAGGGATGCAAGGCGTTCTCGAATTCGTCGAAGGCAATGACCGAACCCGGCGCAGCGCCCGCAACCGCCATGAGATGCAGTAATCCGGTGAGCCAGCCGCTGGAAGCGAAGGCCGCCGGTATGGACGTGACGTGTTCGGCAAGGACCAGCTTCAGATGGTTGGCCTGACCTCCCGGATCGAACTCCAGATCGTCCGCAATGCCGGGGAATGCCGCGCACATTTCCTTCCAGACGAAATCGTAAGCCCGGCGGTAGGTTCGTTTGTCGCGCCAGTTGCGCAGGACGGTGAATGCGTTCAGGCCGCTCGGTTCGAGTTGCACATCGGAAGAATAAGGTGAGCCGCCGCTGCGCAGTCGATCCAGTTGGTAAGCGGGATACACCCGAAAATTGGCAATCGCATCGACCAGACGCTCCGGATAGCCCTTCAGCCGTAGATCGGTCACGGTTCGCAACACGAGGCGGTCGGTGCGTTCCATCTTTTTGCGCCGAAACCAGAAAAAAGACTCTGTCGGTCTTGCCAGAATGACTTTCCGCCGCGCCCATGTGAGTTCCTCACCTTGAAGGTCGGCGCCATGCACGCCAAGTTCGAGGTTCCATCGATATTTTCCCAGCGTCACCGCCATCGAGATACTGTCCTGAGGAGCGGCGTGCAGGTTCTTCAGGAAAGCCGTACCTCCGGAATGCTCGATAGCTTTCGGCAGGTTCGCTTGGAAGGCGATGCGGAGAAAATCGAGCATGTCCAGCAGGGTGCTCTTGCCGGAGCCATTCGGCCCGACCAAGACGTTGACTCCGTCCGGGGACCAATCCACCTTGCGCAGCGAGCGAAAGTTGCCGACCTCGAATCGAATTCCCATGGGTCGTTTCATGCTGGATGTCTGCTTCCAGAATGGGAATGGTGTGTGGCGACGCCGCCAACCCGTCGCCCATCGCTAGAGTCGGAATGACTTCGATTTCGCTTATTCTACAACGGCATTATTCCGGACGATAGAAACTTGCCTCCGGCCGCGCGATCTCTCCTACGGCACCACCGCCACGTAGACCCAGCCCGACGACGGCACCGGCGCGTACTGGAATGTCACCGGCTGCCCGGTGGCGAAGTCGCTGCCCTGGCTCGATCCCGGCTTGCCCTCGCGAATTTGCTTCAGCAACTCCGCCACGGCCGGGTCGTCCTGCCGGTTCGCCAGCTTCGCGCCCGGCGCTGGAAAATCGAAAGCCGCCACCGGATGGCTGAGGATCGTTCCCTCTCGCGACACCAGGAAGCCGTAGCCGTTCGCGCAGACGCGGTACTCGTCCAGGCAGGTGCGCAGCTTCAGGAAGTAGCTCAGCGCCAGGTCGGCGGTGACGACGCCGGCCAGCTTGCCGTGGCGCTGGAAGGGCACCGTGAACGTCACCATCGTCACGTTGCCGCCGCCTTCGTCGAGGTACGGTTCGCTCCAGACGCCTTGCGCGTGCTGCCGGCCGGCCTGGTACCACGGCCAGTCGCGATAGAGCGGCTGATAGTCCGGCGGCAGCAGGTGCTTCTCCTCGATGCCGTCCTTCCCCCGGCAGAGGTACAGGGCGAAGTCCCGGCGGTCGGCGCGAAACTCCCCCGGCTCGTAGGCGACGCACATGCCGAACAGCCGGCCGTCCTCCTGCAACGCCGTCTTGATCCAGCTGGCCAGCTGCGCCTCGGTCCAGTCGCTGCGGACTTGTAAGGCCGCCGCCATCAGGCGGGGGGCCAGCGCCAGCTGACGCAGATCGCTGTCGATCCGCTCGGCGGTTGCGCGGGTGAGGGAATCGCGCAGG
>JAGVLI010000051.1 GCA_020054355.1 Planctomycetales bacterium
CCCGCCGGTCAACGTGTCGCCGCAGCCCGTGATGGCGGAGCGCCTCACGCCGCCCGGCCCACTGCCCACTGGCCGAGGCGAATTGCTGCCGAGCACCGTCATGGGTGAAAGCGGCAACCGCGTCGTGGCCTGGTCCTCGAACACGGACTTCGGTCCGCCCGTGGTCGGCGCTGGTCCAGGCCACTCGACCGCGCCCCGGCCGCCGCTGCCCAACGCCTTCATCGTCAACGATCCGCAGATCAATCTCGAATATGAGCTGGTGAAGCTCGGTTCGTCCGGCGTCGGCAAGGTGGAACTCTGGCTGAGTGACGACGAAGGCAAGACCTGGCGCGTTTACGCCGACGATCCCGACCTGAAATCGCCGATCGGCGCCCGCCTGCCCGGACAGGGACTCTTCGGCCTCCGTCTCGTCACCACCAGCGGCGCGGGCCTGAGCGAAGGCCCGCCCCAGCCCGGCGATGCGCCGGAAATCCGCATCGAAGTCGATTTGACGCCGCCCGTCGTGCAATTGTTCGAGCCGAAGGCGGATGCCCTGCGCCCCGACTTGCTGACACTAAGCTGGCAGGCCGACGACCGCAACCTGGCCGCCAAGCCGGTGCTGGTCGAGTTCGCGGCCAAGCCGGACGGACCCTGGCAGCCGATCGTCGCCGAGCAAGCGGGCAAGGGCACTTACTCCTGGCAGCCGCCCAAGGAACTGGCCCGCGTCTTCCTGCGCGTCTCGGCGATCGACACCGCCGGCAACCGCAGCGTCGCCGAAACACGCGAGTCCATCCTCGTCGATCTCAACAAGACGCGCGGCCGCATTGTCGGCATCGGACAACTTCAGCAACCTCGACAACCTGCGACACCCGCTCCGATGCCCGCGCCGGTTCCCGCGCCAATCTCCGCACCGGCACCCGCGCCGCTGTCGCTTCCGCATTGAGGCTCACAATCGCATCAATCTTCAAAACATCAGCCCGACTCGGATGTACTGGCATCCCGGTCGGGCTGATGTTTTGTCGCTTACCCAGCCGACGCCGGACGATTTTCGTGGACATTTTGGCCAGGTCCGCTACCTTCATCGCAGCGTATCCAGGCAATCTAAGGGACTAGTGCATGCTCCCGAACGCGGCCGAGCCTCTCGGTCGAGTCCCCTCTGGGTGCGGCTCACATCCAGGGAATCTCATCCCGGATTCGGCGAAAGCGAGGATTGCAATGAAGTGCGGTATGAAACTGGCCTGGCTGCTGCTGTTGGTCGGCGCAATGACGACCGCCGGCTGCATCGGCCGAAGCGTCTCGAAGACATTTGTCACAGTCGGTGCCAGCACCACTGCGGTTGGCGCGGGGTCGGCGATCCTCGACGCCGTCCGGCTCTGCGACGACTACCACGCTGGCGAGGCGACTGCGGACGGCAACTACAAGGGCAGGGCCGTGTCCCTCAAGGGCAGCATCAAAAACGTCCGCGACGACCGTGTCAGCGGCAAGAAATACCTGGAACTCAAGGGTTCCGGCGAGGGCGGGGTCGGCACGCGCAATGTCCGCTGCTACTTCACGGACGAATTTCAGGACCAGATCGCCAAGCTGAAGCCCGGCGAGGAAGTGAAGGTCCAGGGCACCTGCAAGGGGAAACAGGGGACCGCGGACAACTTCGACGTGGCCGTGGACAACTGCAAGCTGGTGAAATAGCAGCGCACCTTGAAGCGGCGTGGCGATTCCCGGAAGCGGAATTCCCAATGAATAGCTGACAGCTCTCAGCTAATAGCTGTCAGCTATTCTGTCATTTTCTGGCCGCGCCTGATGAAGTCCTGGCGAGCATTCCGTTGGCTCACGCCGCCGGCGAGCGGTGAAAGTGGACGTGCTTCCAGCGTCCATTCTGTCGGTGCCAGATGCGGGTTTCCTCGACGGCCGCCGTCGCGGGCGTGCCATCGGGAGCGACCCGCTGATTGAGGCGCACGTAAGCGACGACGGCAACGTCTCCCATCACGCGCACTTTCGGCGAACTCATGGTCGTGAGATGGTGTCCCGGATTGCCCGCCAGGTTGAAGTACCAGCGATGAAAGTCCAGCCCCACCACGAGTTGCCCTTTGGCTTCCGGCTCGAAGGCGGTCAGCGTTGGGTCGCACAGCTCCTGGTAGGTCGCCCAGTCTTTCACGGCGATGCTGTTCAGCAGCTTGGCGTTCAGTTGCAGCAGTTCCTCGGCGGCGTCGGCCATCGGTTTCCTCGCTTTTGGGGTCCGTACCCCGCTTTGTCGGTTTGCTTCAATGGACATGCGAGCGTCAGTATAGTTCTGGCCTGCCCGTTCGTCCCGGAAACAGTTTGTTGCTCAACGACCTGGCGAATTCCGGATTTTTCGACTGACAAGCGCGCCGGCAAGGTGTATCCTGGAGCGCGACAGGTCGGGACTGCCGCCTCGACCCTCACCCGCGCAACCACGCTCCGCTTCTTTCCTGCCACCTGCCTTCCTTCACTCCGGGGGAACCCATGAACCCTGCACAGAGCGCCCGACGGCATCGTTCATCCCTTTCGCTCTCGCGTCGCCAACTGCTTCAGGCTGGCGCGGCCGGCATGCTGAACCTCGCCGTACCGGGCATGGTCGCCGCCCGCGTCGATGGCAATCGCACGACCCAAGGCGCAGCCGAGAAGTCTTGCATCTTCATCCTGCTGTGCGGCGGTCCCAGCCATCTCGACACCTGGGACCTGAAGCCGTCCGCGCCCGCCGAAATCCGCGGACCCTACAACCCGATTGCCACGACGGTTCCCGGCATGCGCATCAGCGAGCTGCACCCGCGCCTGTCCCAGCTGACCAAGCACTTCACGCTGATCCGCTCGATGACGCATCCCGGCAACATCAGCAATCATTTCGATGCGATGCACAACTGCCTGAGCGGCCAGCACGGCGCGCCCCAGGATTCTCCATACATGGGATCGATCCTGGCCAAGGTCCGGCCGACCCAGCGCAACGTGGCTTCCTACGTCTGGCTCATCAAGTGCGTCGGCGATCCCGTTTTCTGCGCTCCGAACATCGGCACCGGCGGCTCGCTGGGTTCGCCCTACGCGCCCCTGTTCGTCGGCTCGGCCGACAATCATCCGGCCAAGCCAGGCTTCAAGCCGCCCGACGGCTTCCTGATGACCGAGACGCCCGAACGCATGGAAGCCCGCCGGCAGCTGCTCGACGGCCTGGACCGTCCCCGGATCGAAAAACAGCAGCAGGAA
>JAGVLI010000975.1 GCA_020054355.1 Planctomycetales bacterium
GCATCGTCCAGCATCGCCAGCGCCGGCCCGCTGGCTGGCATACGGTGGAGGAACCCTGGGACGCAGCGGCCGCCATCGCCCGGCATCGGCAGGAAGGCAGCTTGTTGCTCGAATGCCTCAGCCTCTGGCTGACCAATCGGCTGGTGGGGCTGCCCGATCGGCCAGCTGGCAGTGACGCGGAGACTCGAGCCGCCAGCGCCGAATTGCTGGCAGCGATTCACGGTGCCCTGGGGCGCGTCATCGTGGTCAGCAGCGAAGTGGGCTGCGGCATCATGCCGGTCAATGCCCTGGCCCGGCGCTTCGCCGACCTGCTGGGCGAGGTGAACCAGCAACTGGCGGATGTCGCCTCGGAAGTGTTTGTGTGCGTGGCCGGCATTCCGGTTCGGATCAAGCCTGGTGCGGACGGCAACATGCTGAGTGCGGATTGAACCATGCGAACTGCCAGCTTTACCCCTGATGCTCGCCTTTCCGCCGTTCACCGGCTCGCGGTATTGCTGCTGCTGCTTGGCACCTGTTGTCTCACCCTTCACGCCCAGCCGCAGTCCGATGAACCCCGCATCCTGCCGACCCGCGACCGCACCTTCCGCATCCCCTTCCAGACGCAGCCCGGCGAACGACGATTGCGCGAAGTGCAGCTGCATTATTCGACCGACCAGGGTCGGACCTGGCGTCAGTACGGCCTCGCCCGGCCGGAAGACGGTTCCTTCCAGCCCTTCACCGCCGCCGCCGATGGCCTGTACTGGTTCAGCGTCCGCACCATCGACCTGCAAGGGCGGGCCTATCCGCTGGCCGACACCGAGCTGCGGCCGGCGCTCAAGGTGCTGGTCGATACCCAGCCGCCGCGTGTCGCGGTGCGTTCGCTGCCCTCTCAGGGTAACAATGTCGGCGTCGAATGGGACATCCGCGACGACAACCTCGACCTGAATTCGCTCCGCCTGGAATATCTCGCTGCCGGTGCCAGCCAGTACGTGCCGTTGCGGATCGATCCGGTGGCGTCGGGCCAGCACTACTTCGCACCGGCGACCAATGGCCCGCTGGAAGTGCGGCTCAGTGCCAGCGACACGGCTGGCAACATCGGCCAGGACCGCGCCATCGTCACTCCCGGCGGCGCTCCGTTCGGCGCTCAGCCCGCGAACCCACAGCCGGCAAACCCGCAGCCGTTCAACCCGGCCCCCGCGCAGCCGGCGGTGCGCATGGTCAACAGCAAGCGCATCAGCCTGAATTACAAGATCGACGACGTGGGACCGTCCGGCGTGTCAGCCATCGAACTGTGGTACACCCAGGATGCCCGCACCTGGCAGAAGCACGGCGAGGACACCAACGCCAAGCCGCCCTATGTCGTGGACGTCAATGACGAGGGCATGTATGGCTTTTCCCTGGTGGCCCGCAGCGGCGTCGGCCTGAGCGACAAGCCGCCGCAGATGGGCGATCAGCCGCACATCTGGGTCGAGGTGGACCTCACCCGGCCGGTGGTCCGTCTGCTGGGTACCGACGTGGGTCGCGGTCCCGATACGGGCAACCTGACGATCACCTGGGGCGCGACCGACAAGAACCTGGCGAAACAACCGATTTCCCTGTCCTTTTCCGAAACCGGCGACAGCGACTGGAAGCCCATCGCCGGCAACCTGGACAACACCGGTCGTTATGTCTGGCGGATGCCGCCGACCGGCGTGCCCTTCCGTTTCCACATTCGCGTCGACGCCGCCGACAAGGCCGGCAACGTCGGCACGGCGCAGACCACGCAGCATGTGATCGTCGACCTGGCCAAGCCGCGCCCCACCATCCTGGATGTCGGCTCGGCGTCGAAGTGACCAGTGGTCAGTGGTCAGTGGTCAGTGGTCAGTGGCGAATACAATTCGGTCACAATGAGCCGTTGTATAATAATGCCGAATGTGTGAACTCCGGTCGCCACTGACCACTGACCACTGACCACTGACCACTGACCACTAACGACTCCGTATGGAAAGTCTCACCTTTCTCACCCGTCCACCCAAGGGCCAGCCGCTGCCGATCTATGTGCTGGCCGGCGACGAGGATTTCCTCAAGCGCCAGGTGCTGGCGGTCTTGAAGCCCTGGGTGCTGGGCAGCGCCGATAGCTTCGGCTTCTCCGCTTACGAAGGTAAAGACGCGGACTTTGCGCAGGTCAAAGATGAACTGGACACCCTGCCGTTCCTTTGTCCCCGACGGCTGGTGGTCGTCGATCGCGCCGATCCCTTCGTCACGAAATTCCGACCGCAACTGGAAAAGTATGCCGCTCAGCCATCCGCGCAGGGCGTGCTGGTGCTGGACGTGCATACTTTCCCGGCCACGACACGCCTGGCCAAGCAGCTCACCGACGCGACGATTACTTGCAAGGCAATGGCTGCCGCGCGGGTGCCGGCCTGGTGCATCCAGTGGACCACCGCCCGACATGGCCAGCAACTGACGCAGCCCGCCGCGCAGCTCCTGGTCGATTTGACGGGCACCGACATGGGGCAACTCGAACAGGAGCTTGCCAAGCTCGCGGTCTACGTCGGGCCGGGGAAACGCATCGACGTCGGCGACGTGGACTTGCTGGTCGGCCGGAGCCAGACAGCCAGCGTCTTCAAGGTCTTCGATGCGATCGGCGCGGGCAAATCGGCCGAGGCCCTGGCCATTCTCGATGACCTTTTGGGGGACGGCGAAGACCCGTTCCGCATCCTGGGGGCGTTTAGCCTGCAATTGCGCAGACTGGCACAAGTTGCACGCTTGCTGGTGCAAAAGGTGAAGATGAGCGAGGCACTGGACCGCGCGGGCGTGCCCGCTTGGCCGGCTGCCCGTCAGAGCTGCGAGCAGCAGTTGCGGCACCTGGGCCGGCAGCGCGCCGAGCAGCTGTTTGACTGGCTGGTCGAGATCGATCTTGGCTTCAAAGGTTCCAGCCAGCTGCCCCCGCGCACCCAACTCGAACGCCTGATCGTGCGCCTGACTGGCAAATAACCATGCCGCTCACGGCTTCGCGCGCAGCTTCACCCCCGAATCGCGCGCGGTAAATAGTCGAGCAAATCGGTCGCGATCAATGACACTTCCCCCACCGCATCGCGCGCCAGGTCGCCGGCCAGCCCGTGCCAGTGGACGCCGAGCTGCGCCGCGGCGAATGGTTCCAATCCCTGCCCGACCAGCGCCGCGATCAGCCCAGTCAGCACGTCGCCGGTGCCGCCCGTCGCCATGCCCGGATTGCCGGTGGTGTTGATGAAGACGCGCCGGCCGTCGGTGACGATGGTGCGATGGCCCTTCAGCACCAGCACGACGCCATGCTTGGCCGCGAACTCCACCGCCAGCGCTTGCCTGGCCGCTTGCACCTGGGAAACTTCCATTCCCAGCAGCCGGGCAAACTCGCCGGGATGCGGCGTCAGAATACGTTGTCCTGCAAGAGCGTCAGCCTGGCCGCGTAAGGCATTCAGACCGTCGGCGTCGAGGATCAGCGGTACTGGGCAGCGGGCAGCCAGCTCTCGCACGATCGCGGTGATGGGCGCGCTTTGACCGATGCCCGGTCCGAAGGCCACCACGTCCTTGCCGTTGATCGCATCGAGCAACACCGGCAGCGCATCACCCAGCTTCCCGTCCGCGTCTTCGGGCATTGCGAGCGTCAAGTAACACGGATTCGCGCCGGCGACGACCGGCTGAACGCTCGACGGCACTGCCAGGTAGACC
>JAGVLI010000392.1 GCA_020054355.1 Planctomycetales bacterium
CCGGTCCCAGTCCCTCGCCGCCGGGCATCCCGGCGCGCATTCGGCAGGCGCGCGAGGCACGGAACCTGACCTGGTACGCACTGGCCAAGGCCGCCGGCATTCCCAACCAAGCCACCATCCGGGACATCGAACGAGGCAAGGACGTCAAGCTTTCCATTCTGCAAACCGTCGCCGCCGCCCTGGGCCTCAAGCTGGAGTTGGTCGAACAGGTGGCGTGACGGCATCGGCGGGCACGCCCTGAGCCTCGCCGCGCAGCATGCCGGGCCGGTTCTCCTGAACCCCGCCCGCCGCTCGTTGCACGGCCGGGGCCAGACCGCGCTGGCCTTGACCCAACGCACCCCGATTTGCCATGCTCGAAACAGAGTCGTCTCATGTCATCTCACGCACAAGCGGTTTGCCTCTGCCCGGTCGTCCGGGGTGCGCGCTCCGCTGAATGGCGGGCTGCTGGGTCTCCCAGATCACCTGTCCCTGCCAGCCAGCGCGACGGTGAAAGCGTCAGTCAATCTCGTCGTTCACGACCCAAGGCAAGTCTGCCTCACGCAAGGACGACAGCTTCAAGGACCGCGCCCGCTGCGGCCCGTCGATGTCGGGAACCGGCTCCCCGCACTCCAGGAATTGAATGTTGTTGCTCGATCCCAGGTCGTTTTCCGGAGTGACGAAACTGCGGCCGTCGTCGAGAAAGTAAACGACTCCGCTCGGATCGCCACCTCCCTCGGGGTGCAAGAAGATGGCCCAGCCCTGCGGTTGCCGTTCGATCAGGAGGTCGGGCTTCGAGTGATCCTTGAAGTCGTGCGTGCCCAGCACGATGCGCACCCCCGCCTCGTCGCGAATCAGCACGGGCACAAGAGGCTCGCCGTATTCCGGCAGCTCCCCGCGATCGACCTGTTCACCGTAGAGTTGGTAGTTGTAGGTCGGGACGACCAAGTTGAGTTCAACGCTGTCTGGCGTCATGGTTCGCATCCTCTCAAATGGCTGCTGTACCGATTTTGGGAGCATCGTAGCACGCTCCCATAATGGGTGCAATGGAGAAATCGGTCTACACTGCGGAGTACGCCGCCTTACGAGCGGAGTTGCGGAAAATGCGAGAGGAAGCCGGCCTCTCGCAGCGCGGCCTCGCGATCCGTCTCGACGTGCCGCACAGCTGGGTCGCCAAGGTCGAAGCAGGCGAACGCCGTATCGATCTGATCGAGTTTGGCTGGTTCGCGGCGGCATGCGGCGCGGCCCCGCTGGCCGTGCTGGAACGGTTGCTGCCCAAGATCGTGCCGACCAAGGCAAACCGACCTCCGAGAGGAGGTCGTGCGAAATGACCGACGATGAAGCGCGCCGCAAACAGCTGGCGGCAGCCTTCCAGATGCCATCGTTCCAGACGATGGTGTCCCGGAAATCGAGCATCACCAATGCCTTCGTCAACTCCGTGATTCCGGTGATCCCGCCCACGCTGGAGGAGATCGAGCAAGCGTTGACGCTGCTGGGCATGGACCCGGCCGATGTCCGGTGTGCCTATTGCGGCGACAAATCGAGCGAATGGGACCATTTGCGCCCGCTGGTCCTGAAGCACCGTCCGACCGGGTTCATTTCTGAAATCGCCAACCTGGTGCCGTCTTGCGGCAAATGCAACCAGAGCAAGGGCAACTCGGCCTGGCGTGCATGGATGCTGAGCGCCGCCAAGCATTCACCGACGGGCCGCGCCCTGGCCAACGTTGCCGAGCGCATTGCCCGGCTCGACGCTTACGAACAATGGCGGCCGCCCACGAAGATCGACTTCGAGGCGATCCTGGGACGCGAGGATTGGGAGAAATACTGGTCGATGTGGGAAAAAGTGATCGCGGAAATGCGGCAATGCCAGGAAGTCGCCGACCTGCTCCGCAAGCGCATCATGGAGCATTTGGCCGTGCGCTGATTTGCCATTTCAATCGGCCCAATTCTCCGTCTTCAGGCCAGGCACCTGCTGGAAGTCTCGCAGGTTCCGAGTGGCCAGCGTCGCCTTCTGGGCCAAGACAATGCTGGCAATCAACAAATCGCCACGGCCGATTTTCTTGAGCTTCCTGTTCCGTAACAGCTGTTCAAACTGTTGCGCGGCCGCGCGGCCAATCGGGAAGACTGGGAGCTTACTGAGCTGTTTTTCCGAGTCTTCCAGTCGTTGCTGCGCTTGCTGAAGCTGAGCAGCATCCGCCGCTTTCAGAAGTGCGGCAAAGCGTCCCTGCAAGACTTCAATGCGCGTAATGATCGAGGTTGCAACATCCTGCTCCGCGGCCTGCAGGCGATTCAGGACGCGCGGACGCCCCTGAAACAGCAGCGTGAGCGTGTCGGTGTCGAGAACAATCATTACTCACCCTCGGCAACCGGCCGGCCGCGCCGTCGGTGGGCTTCCCGCACGATTTCCTCGATGTCCGGGTCGTCTTTCCAGATGCCGGCCAGCGCCAGGAACGCCTCCTTACCCGACGGTCGAGCCGGAGTCCGCAACCAGTCCTGCAAGCCCGCCTTGAGAAAGCGCCATTCGTTCTGGATTTGCCGGCCCGGCAAGTTTTGCAGTTGGACCAGACGCAGAACGTCCTCTTCGGCAACGCGCAAGTACGTGGCGGCCTCGGCCAACGTCAGCACTTCGCCCACGGGGCCGTTCGTCGCGGCCGGCGCTGGCATCGCGGCTGGCAGGGCTGGTTTCTTGCTCGTTCTGGACATGGCGTGTCGCTCCTCAGCTTCCCCGCAGGATACGCACCTTGCTTGGCTGATTGGCTCAATCAATCCAGTTTTCGAGTGGCAAGCCCGGCACCGCGCGGAAGTCCTTCTGGTCGCGAGTGACCAGCGTGGCCCGGTTGGTGTTGTCCCCGAACTCGCGCCGTCTTTTTCTTCCGCGCCGCTGGCTTCTTCGGCGCGGAGCGCTTGACCTTCGACGGCACGGGCCGCGTGCCCTGGACGTCCTCGGTGGACAGCACCAGGCGCTGGCCGACCGCCGCGGCATAGCGCCAGAGCGTATCCACGGTCGGATTCTGGGTGTGCCCGTTTTCCAGGCGGGACAGCGCCGGCTGGTCGATGCCGCAGCGGGCCGACACGTCCGCCAAGGTCAACCCGGCTGCTTCGCGCGACGCCTTCAGCTGCCGGAGCAGTTCTTGCGCGGGAGAGTGGACGACATTGAGGCCGAGCCGAGCCGCCGCCCCGCTGGCGATCAGTTCCTCGGGGCCAGGGCGCCAGTCCCGGAATGCGTCCCGAATTGCCTGGTGCTGGGTCCGCTGCTCCGGGGTCCAGCGGTGGGCTTGGCGCTGCGTATCATTCATCGCTCCACCTCCTGAAGCGGCAGCGTAACCGTGTTGGTATCGAGGACAATCATCACTCGCCCTCGGCAACCAGCCGGCCGCGCCGCCGGTGGGCTTCGCCGCCGCTCGAATCCGTCTGTCAATTGCGGCCTGGCCGCGCCTCAAGCGCCGACCGGCTTTACGTCCGGCTCGTCAGGTGCCGGGCGAGCCGGCGCTGCAACTGCCCCGCTGAAATCTCCTTGGTCTGATCGTCGGCCGCAAACTCAAAGCGCAGACGATCGTGGTCAATCGTGATCCCCAGGCCGGGCGGTCCCAAAGGCAGGCCGAGTACGGTCCTCAGGTCTTCCTGGCTCAGTTCGTAAAACCGACCCAGAAGCCGGAGCAGCACGCGCTGGCCCTGGTCGGTGATGAGAGCAGATGGTATTGAATGTGCCATGTTCAACTCGGTCCACCGTAGGACTCGTTTGCTTAGATCAGACGCCCTTCGTACTGGACAATCCAGATTTCCTCCTGGTCGAATTCCTCCTTGAGCCGGACTTTCTCGGTCTGCCAAAAGCGCAGGTCTCGCCGGGAGTGGCCGATTTCGTAGACCCAGTGCTGCTCGGCGTGGAGCTTGCCCGACGGACTCAACCACGCGCCTTCCGCTTGTCCCTTCCGAGTCCAGCCGCCAAACTTGCGAATCATTCGCCGGTGAAAATCCCGGTAATGCTCCCGGTCGATGGGACGGCCCAAGTTGTCTCGCTTCGGAAGCAGGACTTGAGTGATGAAGGGCAATCGGATACTCCAAAGCCGAGCCTGGTTTCAGGCACGATAAAGACCGGGAATCGCCTTCGTCAAGCGCCGGGCGCCGGCAGACTCACTGTCTATCGCTGCGCGGAAACCAACACCTCCGGCGTTCCGGCGCCTGTGGCTGGACGCACCTTGCCACCTCCCGAAACAGCAGCGTAACCGTGTCGGTGTCGAGGACAATCATCACTCGCCCTCGGTCATCGGCCGGCCGCGCCGTCGGTGGGCTTCCCGGACGATCTCGTCGATGTCCGGGTCGTCTTTCCAGGCACCGATCAGCGCCGCCTGTGCCTGCCTCCGCGTTTGCGGAGTCGGCGATCCGGAACTGAGCCACTGCTGGAGCGCGGCTTTCAAGAACCGCCATTCGTTGCCCGAAAGCCGGCCCGGCAGCCCCTGCGAATGCACCAAGCCAACGATGTCCGCCTCGTTCAGCCGTAAATAGGCGGCGGCCTCGGCCAAGGTCAGCACTTCGCCCACTGGGCCATTCGTCGCAATCGGCGCTGGCGTCACGGCTGGCAGAATAGGCTTTTTGCTCGTTCTGGACATGGCTGGTCCCTCCTCTTCTCCTTTCATGATAGTCAATGGTCCGTGGTCAGTTGCAAGAAGACCATCGCTCTCTTTGCCACTGGCCACTGGCCACTGGCCACTGCCCACTGCCCACCGCCCACTCACCACTCCCCCAGACAGCAGCCCCCGCCCTCGCCGATCAGCACGGGCAGCGCCCGGCGGGCGAACGGGATTTTCAGGTATTCCGCGCGGTCGTAGATCACCCGGCCGTCCATCAGCGTGTGCGTGACGTGCGTGGCATGCTCGAACGGGTCGCCGTCGTAGAGCACCAGGTCGGCGGTCTTGCCGGGTTCCAGGCTGCCATAGCGGTCTTCGATGGCCAGGATTTTCGCTGCATCCAGGGTGATCGCCCGCAGCGCCCGCTCGAAGCCCAGGCCGTTGACCACCGCGATGGCCGCCTCCTGGCGTAGCACGCGCGTCTTCGGCACATAGCCCTCGAAGGCGGTGCCGATGGCCAGCGGAATCTTGCGGTCCGCCAGCACCGCCGTGTTGCACAGCTGGCTGTGGAAGGTCTCCATCTTGCTGCCCATGCGTTGCATGGGTGGATGGACCACCACCGGCACCTTCGCGTCCGCGATCTGGTCGGCGATCAGATAGCCCTCCGTAGCCAGGTGCAGCTCGGCCTTGAGGTTGAATTCCTTGGCCAGCCGCAGGCCGGTGCCCAGGTCGTCGGCGCGGTGGGCGGCGAAGATGGCGGGCACCTTGCGTTCCAGCAACAGCAGCAAGGCTTCGTGCTTCAGGTTGCGGGCGGGCCGTTTCTCCTCGTCCTTGGCGGTCAGCTTCGCCTGGTAGCTTTGCGCCTGGGTGAACGCGGTGCGCACCAGGTTGGCGGTGCCCATGCGGCTGGTCGGCAGCTTGTTGGGATAGCTGCCCTTCGGCACTTCGCCCAGGTTGACCAGCACGCCGGCCGGGAAGCGCACGGTCATGTCGGCCACCGTGCGGCCGTGAGTGCGGAACACGCCGCTTTGCCCGGCGAGGACGTTGCCCCGGCCAGGCAGCGCATGGACCACCGTCACGCCCTGCTCGCGGAGATACTCCAGCAGCGGCTCGCCGGGATTGAAGGCATCCAGCACGCGCAGGTCGGCCTGGTTGGGGTCGCTCAGTACGTCCTGGTCCTGGTCGGCCGAGACGTTGAACTTGCCCGACAACGGCACCACTGAATGGGCGTCGATCAGGCCGGGCGTGACCACGGCGGCGGTCAGCACCGGCGTCTGGGGTGGGATGACCACCTGCTTGCGGTTGCCGATCGCCTTGATCTTGCCATTCTCGATCAGCACCACGCCGTCGGTGATGACGCCTTGCCCCACGGTATGAATCCGACCCGCCAGCACCGCCACCCGGTCCACCTTGCCCTTGAGCGGCGGGGCATCCGCCGGGGCGGACGGCA
>JAGVLI010001050.1 GCA_020054355.1 Planctomycetales bacterium
GCCCGATCAGATGGCCCAGCAGCCCCAGGCCGGCTTCGGCGAAGCCGCTCCCGCCGGCACCGAAGGCTCCGGCAGTTACGCTCCCCAGATGTTGGGTGATTCGCTATCGTATTTCTCCCAAGTCAACTTCTTTACCACTCCCGTTATTATCCCACCGGGGTCCGGGTCGTCGCGCATTCTCGCCCTGTCCGGCAGCAGCTTCCGCATCGCCGACAACGAAGGGCCGCGCCCCGAAGACCGCGTGTTCATGAACGTGAACTATTTCACCGGCGTTTACCATTCGCTGCAGACTCCCGGTTCGGATCGCTTGCGGCTGATGCGTGTGTCCACTGGTTTTGAAAAGACTTTCCTGGACGGCGATGCCTCCATCGGCCTGCGCGTGCCGATCTTCCAGCTGAACGACGAGGGCGGCGGCACCAGCAACGCGCAGCTCGGCAATATCTCCATCATCACCAAGGCCGTGCTGGCCGGCGACGACGAAACCGGCAGCCTGATCTCCGGCGGCGTTGCCCTCAGTCTCCCGACTGGCCCCAATACCGCGATCGCCCTCAACGGCGCCACCGTGGATTCGATCAACCCGACCATCATCCAGCCGTACCTGGCTTTCCTCTACTATGCGAGCGAGGACGTGTACGTCCACGGCTTCACGGCCCTGGCCTTCCCGATGGATGACAGCGTGCCGACCGTCTGGTTCAACGACATCGGCGCCGGCTTCTGGGCCTACCGCGGCAACCGCGCCGCCATCGTGCCGACCGCCGAGCTGCACTTCACCAACGCCTTCAGCCAGCAAGGCTCGGAAGGCTTCCCGATCGGCGTGATCGACACCATCAACACCACCCTGGCCACGCATTTGATCACCGACAACGGCGGCCGTTTCACGCTGGGCGCCGGCTTCCCGCTGACCGGCCCGAAGCCGTTCACCTGGGAACTCACCGTCCAGGTCAACTGGGCACTGTAAGCTTGCCAGCCCAACGCCCGGCTCGACAGGCGGCGCCAACTCCGGTTGGCGCCGCCTGTCGTCGTTTCGTGTTCGCCTCGTACCGCATATTTTTCGAGTGCGTCGTTGACGCTGCCCCCGTCGGCCGCTAGCGTCAGGCCAGCGAAGCCGAGCGGTTTCGGCTTTTCGGAATCCAACGACCATCGAGGCATGCCATGAACTCGCAACGATTGTGGGCCGGTTTGCTGCTGGCTGGTCTGACGGCGGCGGGCATTGCGTCCCACGCGGCGCAGGCGGACAAGGGGGACACCAAGGTGAACACGCGGGTTTTCGAGATGCGGACCTATTACGCCGCGCCCGGCAAAATGAAGGCGCTGCACGACCGCTTCCGCAATCACACCAACAAGCTCTTCGAGAAGCACGGCATGACGCTGATCGGCTTCTGGAGTCCGCTCGACGCCAAGCAGGCCGACGAGAAGATGGTCTACATTCTCGCCTATCCCAGCAAGGAAGCGGCGGACAAGAGCTGGAAAGCCTTTCGCGAAGACCCAGCCTGGCTCAAGGCCAAGAACGATTCCGAAAAGGACGGCAAGCTGGTGGACAAGGTCGAATCCCTGTTCATGAACCCGACCGACTACTCGCAGATCAAGTGAGCGGCCGAAAACGACAGGATACACCGCTTACGGCGTGTCCTGTCGTTTCAATTCCGATGGCATTTCCCGACGAACCGGACCACAATAGTCGTGATCCCGCCTCTGCTCCTTTCGCGAGGGCTTACCATGCCGCGCTTGCTGTTGCTCATTCCCGCGTTCTGGTTGCTGACACTTGCCACACCCGGCTTCTCGGCGGACGATGAGAAAAAGTCGTTTCTGACCGACAAGGCGGTCGAGAAAATCACGGCCTCTTGCCGCAAATCGATCGCGGTCATCACCATCACCGGCCGCGACGGCAAGCGCGAAGGGCTGGGCACCGGCTTCGTCCTGTCCGAGGACGGCTTGATCGCCACCAACTTGCACGTCATCGGCGAGGCCCGGCCCATCAGCGTGCAGCTGAGTGACGGCAAGACTTACGAAGTGACAGCCGTTCATGCCACCGATCGCGGCAACGACCTGGCGATCCTCAAGATCGACGCCAAGGACTTGACGCCGCTTCAGCTCGGCGATTCCGACAAGCTGGCGCAGGGTGCGGTGGTCGTCGCCCTCGGCAACCCGCTGGGCCTGGAGCGCAGCGTCACGGCCGGTGTGGTTTCCGGCACGCGGGAGATCGAAGGCCGCAACATGATCCAGCTGGCGCTGCCCGTGGAGCGCGGCAACAGCGGCGGGCCGGTGGTCGATCTGCAAGGCAAGGTCCACGGCATCGTCACCATGAAGTCCGCGCTGGCGGAGAACCTCGGTTTTGCCGTGCCGATCAACTCGCTGAAGCCGCTGCTCGCCAAACCCAATCCGGTGGCCATGGCGCGCTGGTTGACCATCGGCACGCTCGATGCGGACGACTGGCAACAGCTCTTCGGGGCGCGCTGGCGGCAGCGCACCGGCAAGATCATCGTCGAGGGACTGGGCACGGGTTTCGGCGGCCGGGCGCTCTGCCTATCGAAACGGCCGACGCCGGAATTGCCCTTCGAGCTGGGCGTCACGGTGAAGCTGGACGACGAAGCGGGCGCGGCCGGTCTGGTCTTCCACGCGGACGGCACCAACAAGCACTACGGTTTCTACAGCACCGGCGGCGGCTTGCGGTTGACGCGCTTCGACGGCCCGGACGTCTTCAGCTGGAAGATTCTTCAGCAAGACAAGAGCAAGCACTATCGGCCGAACAGCTGGAACGCGCTCAAGGTGCGAGTCGAAAAGGAAAAGCTGCTCTGCTACGTCAACGATCAACTCGTGTTCGAGTCGAACGACACCGGCCTGACGGCTGGCCAGGTGGGCCTGTGCAAATTCCGCGATACGCGGGCCGAGTTCAAGAGCTATCAGGTCGGCAAGCAGGTGAAGGGCACGGCGCCGTCGGCGGAAGTCAACGAACGGCTCGCCAAAAGCATCGGCAAGGTCGGGCTGGAGCCGGCGCCGAAGCCGGAAATCGTGGACCAGCTGCTGCCCGACGCC
>JAGVLI010000786.1 GCA_020054355.1 Planctomycetales bacterium
CACCCAGTCCGTCCGCTCGAATTTCGGAAACACCTTGCCGAGCGCTTCCTGCAAGAGGAAGCGTGCGATGCGCGTGCCGGTGTCGATGGTCGTCAGGATGAACAGCGCCTCGAACATGATGGCGAAGTGATACCAGTACGCCATGATGCCGTCGAGCCGCAGGTTGATCTTGTGGAATGCCTCGGTGAAGATCAACGCCATGCCGACGGCCAGGGTCACCGCGCCGCCGGTTCGGCCGCGCAGCGATTCGTTGCCGACCAACGTTTCGATCTTGGCCAGGTCGCGGTGCTGCGGGCTGTCCACGCCGGCGACATGCAACGGGTCGGCCGCTTCCCGTTTGCCGCCATACGCCGCGTAGACTTCGTCGAGCTTCGGCTGAAACTTCTCCACATCCGTCAGGCTGGTGTTGATCTCGAAGTAAAGCTCGACCGGCAACGACGCCGCCGCGATCAGGGCCATCACTCCGACCAGCCCTTCCATCAGCATCGAGCCGTAGCCGATCATCCGCACCTGGCTTTCCTTGTCCACCATCTTGGGCGTGGTGCCCGAGGAAACCAGCGCGTGGAAGCCGGAAATCGCCCCGCACATCACGCAGATGAACACGAAGGGAAAAATCTGGCCGCGAAAAGTCGGCCCGCCTTCGGGAGTATTGAAGTACTGATTCACCGGCGGATGGTGCAGCGTCGGATTCGCCAGCAGCACGCCCACGACCAGCAAGGCGATGGTGCCGATCTTGAGGAAGCTCGACAGGTAATCGCGCGGGCAGAGCAGCAGCCAGACCGGCAGCACGCTGGCAATGAAGCCGTAGCCGGTCAGCGCCAGCACCGTCTGATTCTTGGTCAGCAGGAAGTACTCCCGCAGGTCCGAGTTGGCGACCCAGTTGCCCGCCACCGTCGCCAGCAGCACGCCCGCCGCGCCGATCAGCGACGCTTCGACGACGTGCCCCTTGCGGATCTTGTACATGTACAAGCCGACGAACAGCGCGATCGGCACCGTGCATGCGATGGTAAACGTGCCCCAGGAACTGCCTTCCACCACCTGGATACAGCCGGCCGGCAGCGCGACCGTCCGATCGTTGCCGACGACCAGCGGTTCGGCGGCGGGCGCTTGAATCTGAATCGACTCCGGCCGATTCATCACGGCACTCGTCGGCGTGTAGCGAATCTGGCAACCCTTGGGCAGCGTGTACACCGTGCCGTGACTCGTTTCGCTGACCGCGACGAAGCCCGTGTCCGCCGGCAAGGTGATGAGCGTGCCCTTGGCCAGCCTGATTTCCTCGCCGCCCAGCGCCTTGACGACCACGAAGCCCAGCCCCGCCAAGGCAATCACCACGATGAACAAGATGGCCACCGAGACGATGATGCTCGCCGACGGCCCCAGCTCGGCCTTGGCGATCTCCGCCAGCGACTTACCGCCCCGTCGCACCGATGCCGCCAGCACCAGCATGTCCTGCACGGCACCCGCCAGACAGACGCCGATAATCAGCCAGAGCAGGCCCGGCATGTAGCCGTACTGGATCGCCAGCACCGGGCCGATCAACGGCCCCGCGCCGGAAATGGCGGCGAAGTGATGGCCGAACAGCACCCACTTGTTGGTCGGATGGTAGTTCTGGCCGTCGTAGAAGCGATGCGCCGGAGTGACGTTGGCATCATCGAGCATCGCCACCCTGGCCGCCAGGAACGCGCTGTAGTAGCGATAGGCAATGGCCAGGCAGCAGAGCACGGCCAGCAGCACCGGCATGGCCCGCAGCAGAATCCGGCCTTCCTGTTCGCTGTAGAAGACGTTGGCCAGCAGTGGTTCGAGCATCAGTCTTCCCTTGCTTCGTATTCGTCTTCACGACGAACGTGGGCCAACGCCTCAAGAAAATCCTGGTGGAGTGTGGGATGGAGCCGAGTCAAGAAGGATTCATCCAGCTGATTGGCGCGAATGAGATCGACCACGTCCGCGTAGTCCTGGGGGCGGAACGCAGCCAGTTTGAGCTGGATGAGGGTTGTCAGGTCAATGAAATAGATGGAATCGATTTGCTGCCGCACCGTCGTCGGATCGGGAAAGGTAATCGGACCCGCTTTGCGGAAACCTGGAAAGTGCCCCGCGACCACGAGGTCCACGGTAACACCATTAGTTCGGTCCACGAACCGGCGCTTTTTCCCCTCAACGGGTTCATAGAACTTGGGCACGAATTGGGAGCGAAAGGCTTCCAGTCCTTCAGGCGTGACCAAAACATCGACGTCGTCGGTATATCGACGATAGCCGTGAACGTAGACCGCCATGCCGCCCATGACAGCGTGGGCGATATTGGCCTTTTCCAGTTTCTTGACCAGGCGGCGCATGGCTTTGGTCGCCGGATCACGCCCTTGTTTCTTTTCGGACATGGCTTGAAATGGGCTTGTGGGCCAAGGAGGAACTGGCACCGTCGCCGGATCGGAAGTTCGTCGAAAACTGGCCATACCACCCTTCCGAAGTCAGAAACAAGTGGTGCATGATGAACCCTGTTCTCAGCAATTCATCATGCACCAATGGCGGGCGGTACTCAATGCTACGATCGTGGTTTTCTCTCAATACTCAAGTGTGCGCCACCGGCTCCGGGGCGGGCGCGCTCGGCGGCACGACCGTTTCCTTGAGCTTCGGCGGAATCCGCATGGCATAGAACGAGCGCCAGACGAAGACCAGCGCCACGGCCAGCATCACGACGCCCACGAACGGCATAAAGTTCGTCCCGCTGGTCGCCAGGGCGTCCTGCTTGACGCTGACCGCGATTTCCACGGCCAGCAAGCCGAACAGCGTCGAGAACTTGATGATCGGGTTCAGGGCCACCGACGAGGTGTCCTTGAACGGATCGCCCACCGTGTCGCCGATCACGGCGGCCGCGTGCAGCGGCGTGCCCTTCTCCTTCAGATCGACCTCGACGAGCTTCTTGGCGTTGTCCCAGGCGCCGCCGGCGTTGGCCATGTAGATGGCCTGGAACAAACCGAAGATGGCGATGGAGATCAGGTAGGCGACGAAGAAATTCGGGTCGAAGAAGGCGAAGGCGAGCGTGAAGGCCATCAGGGCGATGAAGATGTTCCACATGCCGGCCTGGGCGTATTCCGTGCAGATGCGGACCACGGTTCGGGAATCCTCGATGTCCGCTTCCTTCTTGGTCAGGTCCATGTTCTGCTTGATGTACTCGACCGCGCGATAGGCGCCGGTCGTCACCGCCTGCATCGAGGCGCCGCAGAACCAGTAGATCACCGAGCCGCCGCAGATGAAGCCGAGCAGCACCGGGGCGTCGGTCAGGCTCAGGTGCAGCATCTTGGCCTTGGCCAGCAGCAAGATGATCGAAAAGATCATGGTCGTCGCGCCCACCACGGCCGTGCCGATCAGCACGGGTTTGGCGGTGGCCTTGAAGGTGTTGCCCGCCGAGTCGTTGGCTTCCAGGTAGTGCTTGCCGCGCTCGAAGTCCGCTTGGAAGCCGAAGTCGCGCTGAATCTCGTCCTTGATGCCCGGAATGCTCTCGGTCTGGGCCAGCTCGAAGATCGACTGGGCGTTGTCCGTCACCGGGCCGTAGCTGTCCACGGCGATGTTCACCGGCCCCATGCACAGGAAGCCGAAGGCCACCAGGCCGAAGGCGAAGATCGAGCCGACGCCGACCAGCAGCTGCGGGTTGCTGGGGTCGAGGTTGACGCGCATCACTTCGTCGAGGCCCTGCAAGCTGACGAAATAAGCGACCGCCATCAGGCCGGCGATCAGGATGCCCTTCCAGAAGGCGCTGAAATTGCCCGCCACGATGCCGGACAGGATGGTCAGCGACGCCCCGCCTTCCCGCGAAGCCGTCACGATTTCGTGGACGTGCTTGGAGTGCGAGCTGGTGAAGACCTTGGTGAATTCGGGGATCAGCACCGCGGCCAGCGTGCCGCAACTGATGATACTCGCCAGTTGCCACCACAGGTTCGGATACGCCGTGCCGCCCACTTGCAGGTCGCTGATGAGCAGCCAGCTCATGAAGTACGACGTGCTGATGCACAGGACCGAGGCGATCCAGATCAGCCGCGACAGCGGCTGCTCGAAATCGAATTCCGTCAGCCCGGCGTACTTCTTCTCGGAAATGTTCTGGTTGATGAAGTAGGAAGCGCCGGACATGAAGTCCATCAGGAAACGCATGGCGAAAATCCAGACGATCAGCTTCACCTGGATGGCGATGTCGGGCACGGCCAGGGTGATGAAGGCGATCAGGGCCACGCCGGTGACGCCGTAGGTCTCGAAGCCGTCGGCGGTCGGGCCGACCGAGTCGCCGGCGTTGTCGCCCGTGCAGTCGGCGATGACGCCAGGGTTGCGCGGGTCGTCTTCCTTGACGTTGAACACGATCTTCATCAGGTCGGAACCGATGTCGGCGATCTTGGTGAAGATGCCGCCCGCGATGCGCAGGGCGCTGGCCCCCAGCGATTCGCCGATGGCGAAGCCGAGGAAGCAGACGCCGACCACTTGTCGCGGCACGAACAGCAGGATGATGACCATCATCACCAGTTCCAGCGAGATCAGGAACAGGCCGATGGACATGCCCGCCCGCAGCGGAATGTTGACCACGTCCCAGGGCACGCCGCGGAGCGATGCGAACGCGGTCCGCGAGTTGGCCCAGGTATTGACCCGGATGCCGTACCAGGCGACCCAGAACGAGCCGCCCATGCCGACGATGGCGAACAGCAGCACCAGGATCAGCTTCGGAATCGGCTCGATGGGGGTCGGCGCTGCGATGCGGGTGATGGTTGGCCCGTGCGCGGTCCACTGCTCCGGCGTGAGCCGGCCGCGGACAGCCGTCAGGAACGCTTCCTTGCCCGTGGGCTTCACTTCGGTCAACGGCTTCAGGCGCTGCAGCACGTCGTCGGGAATCTTCTCGTTGCCTTCCGGGTAGAGGCGCAGTTCCTGGAGCGTGCGGTCGGTCACCTGGTACTCGTGCGCGTGGCCGAAGCCCAGCAGGTAGTAGGAGATGGCGCAGCCGATCAGGACGAACAGCATCAGCAGGAACTTGCCTTGCTGGATCAGGTACGTCTTGCAGGTCTGGAAGATGATCTCGGAGATGTCGAGCATGGACTTATGCGCGGGCAGCTTGTGGATTTGCGTCCGCAGATACAGGCTGATGCCCAGCGTGCCCGTGATGACCATCGCCCCGACGAACAGCAGCCACCAGGCGCTGACGCTGTTGCCGAAGAACACGTTGACGTGCAGATCGGGAATGGCCAAGTCGGCCTCGCTGGCCCGGACCGGACCGCCCGCCGCCAGCAGCCCGCCAAAGGCGAGCAGCAGCCAGAGCCATCGGTTCGAGCATTGTCTGAAGCGCGCTGATCCTGCCGTAATCATGTTTCGATTCCACTCCGTTCGAGTCATCAAATAGTCCGCCAACGCGAACCGGTTGTCCGCGCCTCCGTTCCCGCACGAAACGCCGTCGGGCCGGAGATTTTGGTCCCTTGGATTACGGTAAAGATAGGCACCACTAGCCGGGAAGTCTACCCGTTCGCCAAAATCTGCGCGCGGATGTCCAGGCCGACGGATTGGCTCCAGGCGGCGAGCAGTTTTTCGAAGATGGGACCGGGCCAGGGGAGCGGAATGTGGTCGTTAATGCGACGCACGCCGGCCAGGCAGTACGAGGTGTTGGCCAGCATGGCCTCGTCGGCGGCGATGGTCTCGGCGAGCGTGAAGACCTCCTCGCGGAACGGGATACCGAGTTCCCGGCACAGTTCTTCAACGGTCCGCAGACTGATCCCTTCAAGGATGATGGAGCGCGGCGGAGACAGCACCGTGCCGCGCTTTACGAGCAAGAAGTTCGCCGCCGCCGTCTCGGTGACTGCGCTGTCGGGGGCATACAGCAGCAGCGCGCTAGCCCCAGGCGCGGCGCGCTGCGCCTCTCGGTCTGCGATCCACCAGTGCAGTCGGCTGCGGTGCTTGATGCGGGGGTCCACACAGGTCAGTGGCACCTGGCGCACGTCCGGAACGACTAAGCGAGCGCCTTCCGTGAACAAGCGGCGGAAGCGGGCGAATTGCAGCGGAAAGGTGTGCATGGCCAAGGTTGGAGCGCCGTCGCCAGGCCCGCCGGGCAGGCCGGCGTAAAAGCCCACGGGGCCCGGGGTGGCCAGCATCACCAGGGCTAGGTCCGCTTCAGGCTGGAGCAGTCGGGAATTTTCCGCGACGATCCGGACGGCGATCTCGGTCAACGCCGCATCCGTCAACGGCTGCGGAACCATCGCCAGCTGGCAGCTCTGCCGGAACCGCGCCAGGTGATCGTCGAGCCGATAGAGCCGATGGCGGAAGGTCCGGCACAGGTCCGTGACGGTAGCGCCGAAGACGAAGCCGGCGTCGTGCAACGGCAGCGCGGCTTCGCGCTGCGGCAAGAAGCGGCCATTGAGGTATGCCAGGGGTTCGGACATTGCATGAAACACCAGAGGCCGGGAGCGCCCGACTTTCGGACGCTCCCGGCCTCTGTATTGTAGTGGGCTTGCGGCTATAGCTCCCAGGGCTTGTCCGGATCGCGCTTGCGCCGGGTCCGCAGGGTGCTCACCCAGTCGTAGCCGAGTTTGACCATGCCCAGCGCCGCGATGCCGCCCAGCAGCGGGAACATGATCCGCTTCGTCTTGCGCTCCGATTCGGCCTGGCGTTCGCGTTCGGCGGCAACTGCCGCCGGGTCTTCACAGGTGTATCAGGCTGCCGGGGCGGGCAACGGCGCGAACAGCAGCACGATCAGGACCAGGCCGACGAGCGACAACGTTTTCCTTGATTGTAGCATGATGTTTCTGCTTCCAGCTCCGGACTACTTTTCCCCGATCATTCTTCCTACTCTACCTCGTATTTCGCTACCCGGCCCGCTGGATTGTCAAAAACCGTGCATCAAGCCGCCTGGCGCGCGGTCGCGCCCTGGCCGAGCAGTGAGTCGAGCAGGTCGAGCGTCCGCTCCGTCGCTCCCTGCTGCTCCCGCACATACCGTTGGGCGGCTTCGCCCAATTGCCGGCGCTCGGCGGCATCGCCGAGCAGGCGGTTCAGCGCTTCCTCCAATTCAGCGGCATCCGCGACTTGCAGCGCCGCCTGGCGTTGCACCAGTTGCTCGGCGGTTTCCCGGAAGTTCCAGACGTGCGGACCGAACAGCACCGCTGCCCCGTAGGCGGCCGGCTCGATCATGTTCTGCCC
>JAGVLI010000809.1 GCA_020054355.1 Planctomycetales bacterium
CCGTGGCGCAAACCCGTGAAACGTCACCAACGTGAACCTCGGAACAGCGGACATTCTTAATGCGGTGAAACAGCGGACATTTCTATTGCGTTGCGACAATGGGCCGGGCAGCCGCTTGCCGATTCGCCTTCGCTTGCAGTATGCTGGACCATACAAGGGGCTGTCCGCAATTGCCGAAGGAGTTGATCGATGAAGCGTCATTTCGTTGCCTTGCTGGCACTCCTGCTGCTGGGGCCAGTCAGCTGGGGGCATTTCATCTGGGTGGTGCCCAATGAACAGTCCACCGAGGCCCAGGTCTTCTTCAGCGATAGCTTGGAGCCGGACGATCCCAAGCTGCTGCCGAAGATCGCCAAGACCGACCTGTTTCTTCGTCAGGGAGACAAGGCGCCCGTCGCGGTCAAGTGGATCCAGGGCAAGGATGCGTACCTGGTGAAGATCGACGACAAAGCAGCCACGGTGCTGAGCGCCGTCTGCGACTACGGCGTCATCCAGAAGGGCACGGCCGACCCGTTCCTGCTGAAGTACAACGCGACCACGGCCCTGAAGCGCAGCCCGGACTTCTCGCTCAAGCCGTTCGACCGGCTGGACCTCGAGGTCCAGGCCGTGCCGGAGGCGGGTGGGTACATCGTGGCCAAGGTGCTGTGGCGCGGCAAGCCGCTGGAAGGCGCCGAAGTGGTCTACGTCGGCGAAATCGCCGAAAAACCGGCCGAGGCCAAATCCGACAAGAACGGCGTCGCCTGGCTGGGCAAGGCTGGCAGCGTCAATCAACAGGTAGGCGCCTACGGCGTCCGGGCCAAGCATGTCGAAGCGAAGGAAGGCGAGTTCGACGGCAAGAAATACAAGGAAGTACGGCACTATTCCACGCTGGTCTTTCAGGGTCAGGCTGCCAAGAAGGCCGCAGCCGACACGCCCGAAGAAGCCAAGGAGAACCCGGACGCCACCAAGCTGCTGAAGGAAGCCCGCGCCGCCCGCGCCCAGTGGAAGAACTTCCCCGGCTTCACCGCCGACGTGGCGGTGAATTTTGACGGCGTCGTGCAGCGCGGGACCGTGCAGGTCAGCGCGACAGGCGAGGTTCAGTTCCAGAAACTCGACAAGGCAGCCGAGACCTGGGCCCGGCGCAACCTGGCGAACACCGTCAGCCATCGCCTCGACAACAGCGCCAGCAAGGACACGCCCTGCGCTTTCCTCGACAAGAACGCCGACCATCCGCTGGGGCAGGCGATCCGCGTGCTGAACGACGAGCTGCATTCCAGCTACCGCATCAAGGACAAGCAACTGCTCGAGGTCAACCGCGCGATGGAAGGCCGGCGCTTCACCATCAGCGTGCTGGAAAACCGCCTGAACGAGGATGGCAAGTATCTGTCGGTCGCCTTCGTCGTCAACTTCTGGAACCTGGAAACCGGTGAGCTGGCGCGGAGCGAGGCGAACCATCAGACCTGGAAACGCATCGGCGCGTTCGACCTGCCGGTGACGACCACGGTCGTGGCCGCATTCAAGCCGGAGGCCAAGGCCGGCAAGGGCACCACTGCTCAGTCGATCGCGCTGTCGAACCACAAGCTGCTGACTGCCCCAGCAAAATAGCCTAAATTCGACCGCGATTGTCCTCCAAGTGTGGCCGGGGCGGGTGTATTGCTCCGGTCACACTTTCTTTTTGCGCTCTCGTTTCCGGAGCTTTCCCATGAATCGCTCGCTGTGGCTGCTGACGTTGGGTTTGCTGGCTCTGGTTCCCGAACTGGCTGCGGCCCAGGAGCGCAAGCCGAACATCGTGCTCATCGTCGGCGACGACATGGGCTATGCCGACGTCGGCTTTCACGGTTGCCAGGATATTCCCACGCCGCACCTGGACGCCCTCGCCAGGAGCGGGGTCCGCTGCACCAGCGGCTATGTCTCCGGCCCGTATTGCAGCCCGACCCGTGCGGGCTTGCTCACGGGACGCTATCAGCAGCGCTTCGGTCACGAGTTCAATCCCGGCGCCGGCGCGGAGATCGGCATGCCGGTCAAGGAAACCACGCTGGCGGATCGCTTGAAGGCGGCCGGCTATGCCACCGGCCTGGTCGGCAAATGGCACCTGGGCAACGCTGCCAAGTTCCAGCCGCAGCAGCGCGGTTTCCAGGAGTTTTTCGGTTTTCTGGGCGGCTCTCACTCCTACTTGCCCGAAGTGAAAGGCGCGGGGATTCTGCGGGGGACCGAACCGGCCAACGAGAAGGAATACCTGACCGACGCCCTCGGCCGGGAAGCGGTCGCCTTCATCGACAAGCACCAGAAGGAGCCGTTCTTCCTTTACCTGGCCTTCAATGCCGTGCATACGCCGATGCACGCCACCGACAAATACCTGCAGCGCTTCGGCAAGATCGAGGACAAGAACCGCCGCACCTACGCCGCCATGATGTCCGCGATGGACGACGCCATCGGCACGGTGATCGCGAAGCTCCGCGCTGCCGGCCTGGAAGACAATACGCTGATCTGCTTCATCAGCGACAACGGCGGGCCGACCATGATGGGCACCACCATCAATGGCAGCAGCAATGCACCGCTGCGCGGCTCGAAACGCCAAACCCTGGAAGGCGGCATCCGGGTGCCATTCGTGGTTTCGTGGAAGGGCAAGCTGCCGGCGGGCAAGGTCTACGAGCAACCCGTCATCCAACTCGATCTGCATGCCAGCGCCCTCGCGGCCGCTGGCATCGCGGTGTCCCCGGAATGGAAGCTCGACGGCGTCAACCTGCTGCCCCACCTGGACGGCAAGAACGTACAGCCGCCGCACGCCGCCCTTTACTGGCGCTTTGGCAACATGATGGCGATCCGTCAGGGCGACTGGAAGCTGGCGCAATACGACAACACCGGCCGGCACCTCTACCAGCTGGCCAAGGACATCGGCGAGAAGGACGACTTGCTGGCGCAGGAGCCGGAGAAAGTGAAGGACCTCGAAGCAGCGTGGAAGAAATGGGACGCCGAGTTGGTCAAGCCGCTCTGGGGAGCGGGCGGGAAGGCGGAGTGATTCGGTCGGATGTCGGAAATTTTCAGACGGTGTCGGCCAGTTAGACCACAACTACGGATGATCCTCGTAAATGCCTTCTCGACTGACCGCGTAGTCGGACAACACGGGCGGGTTTTCCCCCATGACCTCCAGCGTGATCTGATCGAGTTCGTCGAGCACTGCTTCAAATTCGGCATCGGTCAGCGTGGGATACGGCTCTTTCAGGAGGGACTCCACCACCGGGTTGGCCGCTTCCAGCAGCAACTTCCGCACGGTTTCCGCATCCCCTGGGCCGCGCTGGCGCGTAGCCGCGCTTCGAGTTCGGTGGGCACTTCAATCGTGATCGTCATGGCGTGGCCTCCTGGGGTTTTGCTGAGATCATATTAGCGGCGCGACATGCTAAACCGCAAGCGAACTGCGAAGCCGCAAGCGAGGTCAGACGTAGCGCAGCGCCGCCACGATCTCCGCGCGCGAGGCTTGCCAGGCGGGTACCACGCCCGCCAGCACGCC
>JAGVLI010000759.1 GCA_020054355.1 Planctomycetales bacterium
GCCGGCCGCCGAGCGGCCGACTTGGGAAGAATGCGGTCCCTTTGCGGAACGGGGCCGAAGTGAGTTTTCGTCACGGCAAACCGTCGCGGCGGCCGGAAACGGCCGGCGGCGCGGTCTGCGGCCGGTAGCGATAGCGGTCGAGAAAGTCCCAGCGGTTGCTGCCGCTCGGTATCACCAGGTTGTGCTTGGCCGCCAGGTCGAGCAGCAACTGCGGATAGGCGGGCCAATTGCCGTCGGCCGCCTTGAGCTGGATGGCTTCCTCCTCGTCCAAGGCCGGCAGCAGTTTCTTGTCCGCGAACTGCTGCACCGGGGGCGGGAAGTCCGCGGCGTGGGCCGGCATGAACTTCGGGTGCAAGGGCACGATCAACTTCTTGACGAAGCTCGACCGGGTCGCGTCCCGGACCGCAACGCCGTACTCCGGCCACTTGCCTTCGGAATCCTTGAGCCGGTTGTAAATGGGCCGCAGGTTCTTGTCTTTTTCCAGGTACAGCATGGCCAGCTGGTTCATCGGCGTGTCGCGGATGTAGATCGGCCCGATCGGTCCTTCGACCGTCAGGGGATGGTTGTCGATCAATTCGATCAGGGTGCGCGGAAAGCGCGGCCATTTCCCATCCGCGCTCCGCAGGCGCTGCTCCTCTTCGGGGCTGAGCAGCGGGATCAGGTTTTTTTCCAGGTAGTCTTGCAAATCCTTGGGCAGATGTTCCCGGCGCGGGGAAGCCGGCGCTGGATTGCGGCTGGCGACTGCCCAATCCAGCCGGTCTTCGAGATGGTCGCGGATGACCTGCTTGGTAAAGGCGGCCCGTTCCGCCTCGGGGGTCTTCGCGATTTTTTCGATCTGCGTCTTGGGCAGCCGGGCCAGCCATTGCCGGGTGCGAATCTCCCGGATGCGCTGCAGCCGAATCGTCCGGTTCGGGGCCGAGTCGATGTGCTTGCGGTCGATGGCGGGCAAGCGCTCCAGCCAGTCGGCATAGCGTTCCATGACACGCTCGTACCGGCCGCGCTGATACGCAGGCTCTTCCTGCAATTCCTGGTCGAGCTTCCGCAAGGCCGCCTGACGTTCGGCGGGCAGCTTGCTCCAGACCGCGAAATTGTCCTGCAAGGCCGCGTAGCGCTGCGGATCGGTCGTCTTCAGCCTCTCCAGCTGTTGCCGGGCCGCCGCGAGCGGGTCGGGGGTCGCGGGGACTTGGGCCAGCACCGGTGCCCAGAGCGCCAGTGAAGCGAGCAGAGCGAGCAGACGATTGCCGTTCATGGTGCCAGTCTCCTACTCGTCGCCGAACAGTTCGGGGCGGTCCAGTTCGTTCAGGAACTGGTTGTCGGGAACGTGCTGATACAACCCCAGTTGCTCGAGCACTCGCAGGTCGCGCGCCATCTGCTCGGCTTCGGAAACCGGCTGGGCAGCCGGCCAGAATCGCGCCTCGACCCAGGGCGCGCCGCCATAGCCAATGACACCCGCGAGCAGTATCGCGGCGGCCCAGCCGACGCGCTTCATCCAGCGCCGCGGCCGGGAGGCTATCAGTCGCAACGAGGTCGATTTGCGGACGGGGTTGACGCGGTCCAGCGTTTGATTCGTGAAGTTTGGCGACGGTTCCGGCTTGGGCAGGAACTCGAGCAGGTTGAAGGTGCGGCGCAAGGCATCGGCTTCCGCGCGGATGCGCGGATCGCCGTTGAGCTTCCGCTCGACCGCTTCGGCGTCGGTCAGCTCCAACTCGCCGTCGAGGTAGGCGATCAGCTCGGCCCGTTCGTCGTCGTTCAGCGGGGGTTGTTCGGGCATGATACTTCGCTCCGCTCCTCTGGGTCCGGCCTGACCACGTTCATTCCTCGTCCCCGTCGGCATCGGGCGGCGGTTCGCCGTCCATGTAGATGTATGGCTCCAGCACCTGGCGCAGGTTCTGGCGCGCCCGGCTCAGCAGCGATTTGACCGCCTGGGTGGTCAGTCCCATGACCTCGGCGATCTCGAGGTAGTTCATATCCTCGAACTTGTTGAGCACCACCGCCATCCGCTGGCGTTCGTTGAGGTTCTCCAGGGCGCGGCGGATCAGCCCCACCAGTTCCTGGTTCTGGATGCGCATGGTCGGCGAGTTGGCCTTGTCCTTGACCAGCTGTTCGGCGGGTCTCGGCCCCAGCGGCCCGGAATCGCGCACGTCCAGGGGCACCACCGGCTTGCGCTGCCGGCTGCGCAGGGCATTCAGGGCCAGGTTGTTGGCGATGGTGAACAACCAGGTCGAGAACTTGGAACGGGGCCGATATTTCTTCCGCGCCCGGTAGATGCGCAAAAAGACTTCCTGGGCCAGGTCCTCGGCCTCTTCCGCGTTGCCGACCAGGTGGTGCATGACTCCGATTAAACGATGGCGATAGGCATCGACCATTTCCTGGAAAGCGCCCGGCTCGTCGTCGCGGACGCGCAGCATCAGGCGAATGTCCGGGTCGCGGAGGGCCATCTGTGCGCTGGACTCGCCGATCACTGCCACCTGTCGCCTCCGCGAGATTATACCCGTCCTGTCACGCCGAGTTCCGTGCCGCGTCGAGGAGTCCCAGGCAAGTACCCAGTACCGAGTACAGACTCAGGAACAGCCGAATATCTTCAGCCCGAAACGCGAACCGCCGGAGCCGGTCCGACGAATCCATGTCGTGAATTAGCTGATAGCTGGTAGCTGTCGGCTAATTCAGGCTGATTTTCGCCAAAGCGCACCGAGCGCGGTCAGCTCAAGCGGGGCCATTCGATTCACCGGACAGGTCCCAATGCTGCTTCCAGGCACTATTTGCCCGTGGGTTACGATTCCAATCGTGACAGCTCCACTGCCTGTCACGATTGGAATCGTAACCCACGGGCCAGAGGTCGCCTGAGAAGGCACTAGTCCGCTTGGCATCATAGCAGCGGTAAGCTCGTCCCACGCTCGGTACTGGGTACTGGGTACTGGGTACTCGCTGCTGTCCCACCGTCGCCGAGCATCTCCACCTTGCGCCGCAGCTGGCCGCAAGCCGCATCGATCTCCGAACCTTTGCGTTTCCTGACCTTGACGCTGACCCCCGCCCGACGCAACACCTCGGTAAACTGGCCCAGCGCTTCCTGGGTCGGCCGCCGGTAGGGCAAGCCTGCCACGTCGTTGAATGGTATCAGATTGACGTGGGCATGCCGCCCCGTCAGCAAGCGCGACAGTTCGCGGGCATGGACCGGCTGATCGTTGATTTCATGCAGCAGGACATACTCGAAGGTCACTTGCCGGCCGGTGCGCTCGAAGAAGTAGTCGGCCGCTGCCAGGATGTCCGTCAGCCCGGTCTTGTCGTTGGTGGGTACGATGCGGGAGCGCAGCGCGTCGTGCGGCGCGTGCAAGGACACGGCCAGGTGATATTGCTTGCCGAGGTCCGCCAGCCGGCGAATTTTGGCGGGCAGGCCGACGGTCGAGATCGTGATGTGCCGGGCGCCGATGTCCAGCCCGTCCTTGCTCCCGGCGACCTCGAGTGCGGTCAGCAGGTTGTCCAGGTTGGCCAGCGGCTCGCCCATGCCCATCACGACGATGTGGGACAAGCGCTGGTCCGCTGCTAGCAGATTGCGCATCCGGAGCAGCTGTTCGAGAATCTCCCCGGAAGTCAGGTTGCGGATGACTCCATTCAATCCGCTGGCGCAGAACACGCAGCCCATGCCGCAGCCGACCTGAGTGCTGATGCAAGCGGTCCGCCGGTCGCCGTCCTGGATCAGCACGCATTCGATCAAGTGATCGTCTTGGAGCCGTAAGAGCAGCTTGTGGGTCTGGTCGCTCGCGGCCTGGTGCTGGTCGATGCGGGTGCCCAGCGGCGCGAAGCGGGCCGTCAACTCCTCGCGCAGC
>JAGVLI010000132.1 GCA_020054355.1 Planctomycetales bacterium
CGCAGCGACTTCTTGGCCTTCCGAAGTTCCCGTTCCGGCAGGCAGACGGAAAAGATTTCCAGTGCCGCGCCGGCGCGCCGCGTGGCGACCCGCAGCTGGTGGACGTGTTCGATGTCGTCATCGGCCTGGCGCATGGCCAGCGGCAGGAAGTGATGGACCACGGCCAGCCGCACCGACAGCACCCGCCGGGCGGCGTCGGCGAGCGGTGTGTCCGCGGTCAGTTCGGTGATCCACTTGCCGTCGGCCATGATCTGTACCAATCGACGAAGCCGGAATGACCCAGGAATGACGAAGTCCCGATCTTTACCCCGTTCGGTTAATTTAGTGCAATGCCAACTGAGAGGAACTCGCGACGGAGACCTTCATCATTATTTCATCATTTAGGCTTCACCGTTCGCACTTCGTCGCGCGCCATCGGCCAGCTGGCTATTTGCCCTGCGGAGTCCGGCGTGGAATCAGCGGTGTTAGCCGGCAGCTGCCTTTTCGAGCAGTTCCAGGCGGACGATGTGGATCAAGGACGCGGTCACGATCTGTTCCGCCAGCGGTGGTCCCGAACTGGCGGTGATGCCAATCGCCACCGTGCGTTTCCCCGGCAGGACCATTTCGGGATGGCGAATGTCATAGGCCGTGCCATCGCTGAAGACAATGCGAAACGGTTCAAACGGACGTTTGCGAACATAGGCCAGCAAATCATCGGCATTCATGAGCGATCCTCCCTATTTGAAGTGCTATGCCGCGAGCGGCGGTCAGTTGCCGTAGAGCACCGTGATGTTGGCCGCCTGCTGCCGCTGTTCCAGCCAGCCGGACACTTCCCGGACCTCGGCGATCAGCTTTTCCACGTCGCGGCGTTCCTGGACCAGGGCTTCCGCTCGGTCCTTGGGAATGCTGGCGAAGGTCATGCCCAGGGCGGTGTTCAGCCGTGCTTCCAGCTCCTTGTGGAACTCGCCGCGAATGCGGTGCCAGCGTAAGGGCAGCACCACGGCGATCAGCAAGTGCAGCATGACGAGGAAAATCACGGTGATCGCCAAGGGCACCAGCAGGAGGGTTTGCAGGCTCTGTTCCAAGCGCAGATTGCCGGAACCGGGCAGCCCAAAGAAGTCCCAGAGGATGATCGCGTAAGCCGCGAACAGCACTAACGGCGGCATGACGTTGGCCATCAGGGTGATGCCGCCGTTGATCCAGCGGCGGGCGCCGGTCGGATGCGACCACTGCTGCTCGACGTGCTGCAGGACGTCCATCAGCGCGTCGGCGTAGCGCTGCCGCCAGTCGATCTTGGCGGCGTTCTCGGTCGGCTCGTTGAGCAGCACCAGCGGGAAGCCGTTCTTGTCGGCCTCGACCAGCAGGCGGTTGGCCAGGGCGCGGGTGCGGGCGTCGAGCTGGCGTTCCCCCGCCACGGACGTACAGGAACGGGTGAACTGGGTGACGTCCCAGGTGGATTTGGTTTCCACGGCCGCCGCCGGCTTGGGCAGGAACGGCAAGTGGTCGCGCAGCGAGGTGCCGGCGTACTTGACCTTGGTGATGAGCGTGAGATAGCCCGACATCAGGCCGCGAAAACGACGGTAGCACTGCACCGTGAAGTGATGCTCGATCTCGCGCTGGTAGGGTTCGAGCGTATTCAGCAGCACGTCGGCGGTGGCATGGGCCTCGTCGCCGAGCAGCCCTTCCCAGCCGGAGCGCGTCTTGGAGGCGATGTCGGTGAGGTCGGGCGGCAACGTGTCCTGCAGCGCGTTGTCGAGTTGCTCGAACAACAGGTTGATGCCCCGCACCTTGATGGCGTCGATTTCCAGACGATTCAGACCCTGCTCCAGCCATTCGGTCAGTTCGGGGAACTGCTCGCCGGGCGGCAGCTCGCCGTTGCTGACGCCGTTGACCTTGTCCACCCAGTACTGGGCGCAGGTGCGGAAGAATTGCGGCTTGGCGAAGCCCTCATCCTTCAGGTCTTTCAGCCAGTCCTCATCGGGCCGTAACCCCTGTGCCCCGCCATGCAGGCAGCGGTCCCACTTGTTCAGCACGAAGCCGAAGGCCCGGCGCTTGCGCTGCTGCTTGAAGATCTCGTGGCCGATGGAATCGTGATACTTCTCCGACGAGCCGACATAGATGACCACGTCGGCCACCGGCAGCAGTTGCAATAGCTTGTCGCGGTTGGCCAGGTGGGTGCTGTCCACGTCGGGCGTATCGACGATGATCTTGTGCTGCAGCGCCATGCGGTCGTGCGAAGCCAGGTGGCAGGTGCGCAGCACCGGATCGAACTTCTCCGGTTTCACCGATTCGTGATAGTAGACCACCGGATCGCGTGTGGTCGGCCGGGTGAAGGACGACTTGGCGATGGCCCCGCCGGCCAGCGCGTTCAGCAAGGACGACTTGCCGACGCCCGTGCCGCCCATGAGCATGATGCAGAGCAAGGGCTGCTCGGCCTTGAGTTGGTCGGCCTGCCGATGCAGGTCGTCGGCCAGCCCTTCCAGGGTGCCCACCGTCACGATATTGCGGGGGTAGAGGTGCTTCGCATCCAGCCAGTGGCGCACGCTCTTCTCCAGGCGGGTCAACAGCGGCGCCAGCGTGCGAAGCACGGGTTCGGAATGCGAAGGGGTCGGTGCGGTGCTCATGGGTCACATCTTGGAGGTTGACAATACCAGGTCTCGTTCCCAGGCTCCGCCTGGGAACGCACATCGCGAGGCTCCGCCTCGCGGCAGCGCCAGCGACTTTACTGGCGGCCAGATAGCTCCTCTCCCGCCCGGGGCGCGGGGCTTCCTGGGCAGACTCTCACTCCTCCAGGTAATTGAACTCGACTTTGCTCTGAAGGACGATCTCTTTGATGACCGGAGCAAGTGCCTTGCGCTTCAGAATTTCGGAAAAACACTCGAGCAGCCTGGGAATGTTGATGATCTCCTCGATACAGGCCATGTACCTCTCAACAATCCTGTCAATCGAGTACACGCGCCGCGCCTGGGCTTCTACTTTTGCTCGAATCGTCTCCGTAGAGTCATCCGACTTGACGACAAAAGTAAGTGGGAAACGCTGTGTCTTGTCAATGTCGAGAAAATACTTCCGGGCATCGATGGTCTCTGTAACTTGAAAGAACCGTCCGAGCGGCCGCATGACAAAATCGATGCCGCCATCGTTGGCATTGGTCCGGCCGGTCTTGTACAGCACGAGACCTTCGTGCTTGATGGCATCCAGCGACCAGCCCCAAAATACCATCTTTGTGCCGTAGAACTCTTTCAGAATCGCGTAGCTGACAATCTCGAAGACTCGGGCATCGACATTCGGCTGAAGGCGGCCAACCACAAACTCCCGCACTTGCTCGGGGTCTGCTTGCTCGATTCCCAACATTCCTTCGCAATCCTGCAGGAACTGCTCGAAGGCGTTCTTTTTGACGCCGATGTACGCCTCCACGATCCGCAGGATGGTTGGCGCAATATTCGTTGTCTTGCTCCCGATCCTGATCTTCAGAAGATTTTCGTTGATCCAGTAGCGCTTGGTCGAAACTTCCCGCATGATCGGAGTGAAATCACATGTCGGGAAGTACTTGTGAAACTCCTCGTTTAGCCTGTGATTCAGGTGATGATTCTGTAGTTTCGCTCCAAAAGGCAGCTGCCTCTGTCGCTGAAAGAGGTCGGAAAACCGCGCTCCTTCATACTTGCTGTATTCTCCGCGCTGGTGATACTCCTTCTTGATGTAGTCTTCAACGAGGACATAGGCTGCATAGATGTTGCCAAACGAAGACCGTGCCTTTGAACCCAGCGTCGCGGAGCGCATCTTGATGTTGAGGTACTGAATGAACAGGCTCAGCTTGTAGACCTCCTCGGCATGTTTTTTGAAATCCTCCTGGAGGATTCGCAAGATTACCGGAGTGAATTCGTGTTCCACGCTCAATCCTCGAAGAGGGTCCGTTCCTTCGTGGAAACACGCTTCCGGCCGTTGGCATTGCGTCGAATGTACTTCTTGTCGAGGGGGCGGAGCAACTCGCCATTCAAGCGGTCTTGAATCTGAAGTCTTCTGAGCCCGACTTTCACGAACTCCTCTTGCAGTTCGATGCCGATCGTTGCCCTGCCCAACCGCCGAGCAACGGCGGAGGCGGTGAATGTACCGGCAAAGGGATCCAAGATGGTGTCGCCGGGATTGCTGCTGGCGCGGACCATTCGTTCAAGCAGAGCTTCCGGTTTTTGGGAAGGATGGTTCTCGTATTCCGGCATCCGATATCGGACCCTGGGAAAATACCAAGCGTTGCCAGGGACTTTGTCGGTACTGTACATTGCCGGAACGGACTTCCGATAATCGATGAGCCTGCGTTCAGCCCCGGTCTTGGCTCTGATCAAAACATCGTGAGCATTGAAGGTGTAATTCTCACTGTCTTTCACGCAAAAGAGAATCGGCTCATAGGCTGAGCCGAAGTAGCCGCGTGCCTGAACGCCGGAACTGTCATAGTGCCAGACGATTCGAGACAACACGCACATGCGCTCGCGCAAATACAGGTCGAGATAGGGCATGCACTGCGTGCTGGCCATGACGTACATGCTGCCATTCGGCGTCAATTTCTTGACGCAGAGATCAAGCCAGCGGTAGCACCATTTCGCATAGTCCGCATCGGTCGGCCATTTATCGACAAATCCGGCGAAGCGCTTGCCAATGTTGTAGGGTGGGTCCGCGAAAATGAGCTGGACCGTTGAGTCCGCGATGTGATCATCAAGTACGCGAATGGCATCGCCCCAGTAGACGACGTGATCGCCCTTGCAGAAACGCTCAATAGTTCGCGGCTGCTCCGCCATGTGAAAACGAGTCTCCCAATAGCGCTGTTGTCGGCCGAACCGCGGTTCCGGTCAACCGGCGAATTTCAGTTTGCGACGCCCGCTTGAGTCAGGGCGCTCGTCACCATTTCGTTCAGCTCCTGGAGGTTGCCCGGAATCCGCTTCAGCGCTTGATGCAAGCGTTCGTAGGTCGAGCCGCCGGTCGAGGGCCAGTTAGTCAGCCATTCGCCCAGGGGCTGCGAGAGGTTTTCCTTCATCAGCATTTCCTGACGGCTGCGGGTTTCCTCGCGCTGCTGTTCGACGTACTGCGCGCCCAGGTATTCGACCAGGTACTGCGAGACGGAGGCCGCCAGCGGAATCAGCACCACGTCCCAGACGCTGAGGCCGCCGGCCAGCACCACGCCGCCGATGGAAGCTGCATCGAGCGCCAGCTTGCTGCCGCGCAGCGTGTTCAGCAGCACCGGGTTCTTCTCCAGCTCTTCGTAGATGCTGCGGGCGGTGCGTTCCACCTCGTTGGCCAGGCCCAGCTGGAAGGCGCGATAGCCCTGCTGGAACTTCTCCTTGGCCTGGTTGGGCAGCAGGTGGTTGTCGAAGCCTTTTTCGATGTGCGCCCAGACGGCATGGCTGTCCGACCGTTGCAGCGCTTCCTTGCGGAGAAAGTCGAGCCAGCCGTTGAGGCCGGCTTCCAGCACGGGCAATTCCGGCTGGTTGGCCGATTCCTGACGTTGCAGGTTCTGCTGCACCCAGCCCTTGACCAGCCGGAAGGGCGTGCGCACTACCCAGAGGGTGTTGCTGACTACCTTGCCGACGCCGGGCAATTCCAGCAATTCGATCAGGCGAATCAGCGCCTCGTCGAAACGGCGGAACTTTTCGGTGGCCAGATATTCCTGGCGATAGCGGCTCTCGAACTCGGTGCGGCCGGCTTCCACCGCCGAGTTCCAGGATTCGAGGGCGTTCAGGTCGTCGCGCGCCACCGACAGTAAGTGATCCGCGTGCAGGGCCAGATAGTTGGCCGCCAGCCGCACGGTGCGGGCGCGGGCCAGCGGCGGCGGATAGCCCAGCACGGAAACCTGGTTCAGCAGCTTGATGCGATACTCCGCGACCCGGCCCGTGGTCGGGTTGGCCAGCTCCTGCGCCGTGAAGAACGGGATGGCCATGCAGTTGAGCGCACTGCCCGGCATGCCCTTCAGCACTTCCGCCTTGAAGTGTTCCAGAAACGCCTCGGCGTCGGCCGCGCGCATCTTGGTCAGCGTGCAGATCACCGGCTTGCCGGCTTCGAGCAGCATCCGCAGGAACTCGGTCGGGATGGCGTCGTTGTAGCGCTCGTCGGAGGCGACGTAGACCAGCACGTCGGTCAGGCCGCAGACTTCGAGCAGGCGAGGGATGTAGCCGGCGGCGGCCCAGGTGGTCATGTCCGGACAATCCCAGATCACGAAATTTTCCAGCAGACTGGCGCTGGCACTGTCCGAGTCCACGCGCCGCACCTGATAAACGTCTTGATCCAGGCTCGACGGCACCGGGTCCGTCAAGCGCACCAGCGGGCCGAGGAAGCCCAGGTGGGCCGGCCAGGCAACCGCGCCGTTGGCGTTGGTGTAGCAGACCGGGTGGCGGGTGAAACCCGCCTGGGCATTGGCTTCCGCCGCCGCCGAGCCGGTGAGCAAGTTGACGACCGTGCTCTTGCCCGAGGATGCCCCGCCGACCACCGTGACATGCAGCGGGATGGGCGACTGGCCGTCCAGATATGGCCCAATGGCGTTGCGCACCAGGGCGGCGGCCAGGCGCAGCTGTCCCGCCTGCAGGGCGGTTTCCTTCTGCTGCCGGCAATGCTGTTCCAGCCAGCTGATGTCTTCGGAAAGCTGCCCGACTAGGGCACGGCTGGTCGATTCATTCATGGTCGAATGGTCCGCTGGTAATTCGGGCAAAGCCGCAAGCGGCGCGGATTGTTTGATCCTATTGTACCGCGTTTCGGTCACGACCGAAACGCCAGACCCGGCGGCGCCGTCGGGCCGCGGTCCAGGCGAAACGGCGCGAGCGGCATGGTCAAGGGCTGGCCGAGCAGGAGTTCCTTGAGCAGCAGGCCAGTGGCCGGCG
>JAGVLI010000235.1 GCA_020054355.1 Planctomycetales bacterium
AGTGCATCACCGGCGTCTCGCGGATCTACAGGCCGCCGCGCACGCACTGGCTGAGGATCTCGGCGTTGATGGCCGCGCCCGTGGAAGTCAACTCCAGGCAGTCGACCACTTCGCGACGAAACAGCTTGAAGGCGCAATCCAGGTCGCGCACCTGCACGCCCAGGACGATGCGGATCAACTGGCCCCAGCACCAGGCGTTGAGCTTGCGCACGCAATTATCGGCGCGCTGGTAGCGATAGCCGATCACGGCATCATTGTCTTCGAGCCGGATCAAGAGTTGCGGCAAATCGAGGAAGCTGAACTGCCCGTCCGAATCGGTGAAAGCGACCAGGTCGCCCCGCGCGGCCCGGAGGCCGGTGGTGACCGCCGCTCCGTAGCCTCGATTTTGTGGATGTCGCTCCAGGCGCACCTGGGGAACGCGCTCCGCATAACGGGCGACCACCTCGCCGGTATGGTCCCGCGAGCCGTCATCGACCGCCACGACTTCAAAACGTTCAACGAACTGCGGCAGGATGGCGCAGGCACTGTCGAGCGTATCCTCGATGTTGTCCTGCTCATTGAAAGCAGGCATGCACAGGGAGAAGAACGCGGGGTAGGGAAACCCCTGGGGGCCGATATCGGCGTGCAGGGCCTGGGCCACCCAGCGCGCCTCCGCCCGCTGCACCTCGTTCACCTGCTCCCGGCTCAGGAAGCCGAGGTCGCGCAGGATGCTCGCCAAACGTTCACCGGTCTGCCGTTGTTTTTCGAGGCACTGTTCCAGGTCGCCGGTCCTCAGACCGATGATCTGTCGGGCGAACTGGCCGAAGGGCGGTCGCTCCAGTCCCAGGGTCGAAGTCGTGTTCGTGAGTGGTGCGTCCTCTTCTCGGTTGGTGTTGCGATCGATCCGATCCTCTGGCGCTTGCAGCCGGCTCCCAGGCGCGTGCCGTCATCGACGGCCTGGAAGCGGACGTGGTCACGCTGGCCATCCCGGTCGATACGGACCAGATCCGCGGCAAAGGGCTGCTCGCCGAGGACTGGGAGCAGCGCTTGCCGAACGACTCGCTGCCGTACTACTCGACCATCGTCTTCGTCGTTCGCCAAGGCAACCCCAAGGGCATCAAGGACTGGCCGGACCTGGTCCAGGATGGTGTGCAGGTCATCACCCCGAATCCCAAAACCTCCGGGAACGGCAAACTCAGCTTTTATGCCGCCTGGGGTTATCAGATCAGGCAGGGCAAGTCGGAGGACGAAGCGTGCGCCTTCGTCGGCAAGCTTTACTCCCCGGAACGGATTCCCGTGCTGGATCAGGCGGCACGCGGCGCGACCGTCACCTTCGCCCAGAAGAACATCGGCGACGTCCATCTGACCTGGGAGAACGAAGCCCATCTGGAAGTACGGGAAGCCCAGGGTGCGCTGGAGATCGTCTATCCGTCCGCGAGCATCAAGGCCGAGCCCAAGGTCGCCTGGGTCGACGCCAACGTGGACCGCAAAGGCACCCGGCAGGCGGCGGAAGCCTACCTGAGATTCCTGTACACCGAGCCGGCGCAAGAAATCATCGCCAGCCACTTTTACCGGCCGAGCCAGGCCGACGTGCTGGCGAGACACACCGCCACGCTGCGGCCGCTGGAGTTGTTCCCGATCGCGACCATCGCGAAGGACTGGGACGACGCCTCCCGGAAGTTCTTCAGTGAAGGCGGCATTTTCGACGCCATTTATCAGCCCCGGACCCGCTGAAGTTGCGGGACGCCATTCCCAGGGAGGGACTCATGTCGAGCGCCAATCGTCGAGTGCTGCCCGGTTTCTACCTGAGTCTGAGCTACACCCTGGTGTACCTGAGCATTCTGGTGTTGATTCCGCTGGCGGCCTGCTTCACCAAGGCGGCCTCCCTGTCCTTCGATCAATTCTGGTCGGCGGTCTGGACGGAGCGCGCCCGCTCGGCCTACGCGCTGACGTTCGGCGCCTCGCTGCTGGCCGCCGGGATCAACGTGGCACTGGGCTTGCTGATCGCCTGGGTGCTGGTCCGCTACGAATTCCCTCTCAAGCGCCTGCTCGATTCCCTGATCGACCTGCCGTTCGCCCTGCCCACGGCGGTGGCCGGTCTGGTGTACTCGAGCCTCTACGTGCGGAACGGCTGGCTGGGGCAGTTCCTCGTGCCGCTGGGCATCGAGGCGGCGTACAGCCGGCTGGCCATCGTGCTCGTGCTGACGTTCATCGGGCTGCCGTTCGTCGTCCGCACCGTGCAGCCGGTCCTGGAGGAATTCGATCCCGAGGTCGAAGAAGCGGCGGCGGCACTGGGGGCGAGTCGCTGGGAATCGTTCCGCAAGATCGTGCTGCCGGCCCTGTACCCCGCCCTGGTTACCGGCTTCGCCTTGGCCTTCGCGCGGGGGCTGGGCGAGTACGGCTCGGTCGTGTTCGTTTCGGGCAATATGCCCCTGAAAACCGAGATCGCTCCGGTGCTGGTCGTCGCCCGGCTCGAGGAATTCGCCTACGCCGAGGCGACCGCCATCGCCGTGGTGCTGCTGCTGATCTCGTTTGCCATGCTGATCGTCATCAACTTCCTGGAACGATGGAGCCGGCAATATGAATCCTGATTCGCAATCGACTTCGGCCCGGCAGCGGCGCATCCGCCAGGATCCTTGGCCGGTACGCTGGGGCCTGATCCTGCTGGCCGTGGCCATCGTGGCGCTGCTGATCGTCGTGCCGGTAATCAACGTTTTTGCCGGCGCGCTCGCGCACGGACTGGAGACGTACTGGGATAATCTGGTAGCCGACCCGGCGACGCGCCACGCGATCCTGCTGACCTTGAGCGTCGTCCCGGCCGCCGTGGCGCTCAACCTCGTCTTCGGCGTGGCGGCCGCCTGGGCGATCACCCGTTTCCACTTTCCGGGTCGCTCACTGCTCGTCACCCTGATCGACCTGCCCTTCGCGGTTTCACCGGTGGTGGCCGGTCTGGTCTTCGTGCTGATTTTCGGCTTGCAAGGCTATCTCGGCCCCTGGTTGCGGGAACACGACATCAAGATCCTCTTCGCCTGGCCGGGCCTGGTCCTGGTCACGGCTTTCGTCACCTTTCCGTTCATCGCCCGCGAGCTGATTCCCGTGATGGAGGCACTGGGACCGGACGAAGAGATGGCGGCGGTGAGTCTGGGGGCGAATGGCTGGCAGACCTTCTGGCGAGTGACCCTGCCGAACGTCAAGTGGGGACTGCTTTACGGCATCATCTTGTGCAATGCGCGAGCGATGGGAGAGTTCGGGGCGGTCTACGTCGTTTCCGGCCGCATCACCGGCCAGACCGACACCATTCCCCTGCGCGTGGAGAAACTATTTCAGGAATACAACACGCCCGGCTCGTTCGCCGTGGCCTCTGTCCTGACCTTGCTGGCGCTGGCGACCCTGGGCATCAAGGTGGCGGTGGAACGTAAAGTGCATTCGAGCAAAGCGTTGGCCCTGGCGGACCGCGGAGATCGACCATGAGCATCACCGTGCAAAACGTGACCAAGCGCTTCGGGCAGTTTCAAGCCCTCGATCGAGTGAGCGTACAGGTGCCGACCGGCTCGCTGGTGGCGCTGCTAGGCCCGTCGGGCTGCGGCAAGACCACCCTGCTGCGCATCATCGCCGGCCTGGAGACGGCCGACCAGGGCGCCATCCTGCTGGACGGCACGGACGTCAGCACGCGGAGTGCCCGCAAGCGAAACGTGGGCTTCGTGTTCCAGCATTACGCCCTGTTCCGCCACATGACGGTATTCGAGAACGTGGCCTTCGGTCTGCGCGTCCGCCGCCGGCCCGAAAATCACATCCAGGCGCGGGTGCGCGAGCTATTCGAGCTCATTCGGCTGCAGGGCCTGG
>JAGVLI010000990.1 GCA_020054355.1 Planctomycetales bacterium
CAGCGTGCGCTGGCTGCGCGAGCGGATCGGCGCTGCCGTGCAGTCGTGGTTTCCCGACGATGGGCCAGCCCTGCGCCAGCTGGAAAAGCTCGTCAAGAACGCCGACGTGCCCTTGGGCGTGCTCTGCGACCTGCTGAGCTTCGCCGCCCCGCTGATGATCGAAGTCAAGCAGCAGTTGCTCGAAGCCACGGACATCGAAGAGCGGGCGCAAATGCTCTTGCAATACTTGCAGGTCGATCACCCGCCGCCGACCGCCAAGTCCGCGACGAAACCCAAGTTTCCACCGGATTTCAGCAGCAATTGAGTGCGGAGTACCGAGCAGCCAGTGCCGGGCAGGCGGCAATTGAGCTGTCCGCACGGGACTTGGATTTCCGCCTGCTTGGCCGGAGCGCCACGACTGCGTACTGGGCGCTGCGTACTCTCGCGCATTCCCCCCTGGCCCGCCGAATTGACTTTCCGTCCGCTGCTCATATTCTGACCGCGTCGTTCGTGGAGCAAGAACCATCGAGAGGTGCATCATGGAAAAGCGCGCCAATGCGGTTACTTTCAAAGGCACTCCCTTGACCCTGGTCGGCCCGGCGCTGAAGGCCGGCGACAAGGCCCCTGAATTCGCTTGCGTGTCGTCCTCGCTGGAAGTCGTCAAGCTGGCCAATACGCCGGCCAAAGCCCGGCTGTTCAGCGTGGTGCCGTCGCTGGATACGCCCGTGTGCAATCAGCAGACGCACAAGTTCGACACCGAATTGGCCAGCCTCAAGGACAAGGTCGTCTTCTATACGATCAGCCTGGACCTGCCCTTCGCGCAAAAGCGCTTCTGCGCCGCGGAGAGCATCACCAACGCGCAGACCCTGTCCGACGTACACAATCACTCATTCGGCCAGCATTATGGCGTGCTGATCGAAGGGCTGCCGCTGCCGCTATTGTCGCGGGCGATCTTCGTCGTGGACAAGGACAACAAGATCACTTACTGCGAATACGTCCCGGAAGTGGCCAGCCATCCCAACTACGAAAAGGCCGTGGAAGCCCTGAAGGCCGCCGCGGGCTGAGAGGCCGTGCATGATTGATCCGAGCCCGAAGCGCAAGCAAGGGTTTTCCCCGTCCCTTGCTTGCGCTTCGGGCTTATGGAAGGGGCAATAATGCTGCGCTCCGCCCAGTGCATGGTCAACAGAATTGTTGCTCAAGGGAAAATCATGCTGGGTGCCAGGCCCACGGCTTTGCGTGGGCATGGGAAGCTTGCAAAGTCCCCATGCCCACGCAAAGCCGTGGGCCTGGCACCCAAGCCGCCGATTGAGCAAGGTGTCACTTGACCTTTCACTAGACCGTCAGATAAACAAACAGGCTGAATCCCAGAGCAACCAGGCCCGCCACGCTGGCGATGCCCCAGAGCACGCTTTGCTGCCGTGCGGCCAGGGCCATCGTGGCAATCGCCGTGCCCGCCTGGGCGAACAGCAGGCCGAAGAAGAACAGCCGGCTGCGTTCGCGATGGCGTTCCGCGTCCTGACTCTGCTTGCGTACTTGCAACTCGTAAAGCTGCGCCGTCTGGCGGTTGAAGTCGGCTTCCCAGCGGTAGCGCCGCGCGGTGTACCCGTGATCGGCCGCCTTGTACATGTTCTTCAACTCCTCCCCGGCGACGATCAGGGCCGCATCCCGCTGCTGGACTTCTCCGGCGGCCCGACGGACCGCGCCGAGCGTTTTCCGTTCATCGTCGGGGATCACTTCCACAAGGGCAACGACTTCGCGCGCCGCCTGGTGAAGCACCACCGTTTGCGCCAGTTGGGCGCGGACGAACTTTCCCAGTTCGTCGAGGACCTTGTCCGGTGCTTCCAGCGCCAACTCGACATTCCGTGTGTTGCCCTCGGCCCTGCGGATTTCCGAGTCGATGTCTCCAAAACCCATCTGGGACAGCTTACTCGCTCCTTCTTGTCCGTTGCTCAGCGCGCGGATTTCCTGGGCGACCGCTTCGCTCTCGATGGGTGCGATGTCCACCTGCGGCATGGCACGGCTGCCGATCAGCGCGAAGGCTGCCTGGGCTTCGGGCAAAGTCGCGCGCTGCTCCAACTGTCCGTGGGCTTTCTCCGCCGCCTGCACCTGTTCGTCCGCCAGCTTCGCGAGCCGCCCGACAGCCGCCACGGCAGCATTGCCGTCCTTGTCGGCCAAGTTCGCCTGCGCCTCGGTAATGGCCTGTTGCAGCCGTCCCGCAGCGCCGCGACTGAGCCGCAACTGCTGGAGATGCGCGTTGGCCAGGCTGAGCAAAGTCGGCGCGTCCAGCGTCGTCGCTTGCAACGGCAGCAGATCGAGAAACACCTCCAGGCTGGTGCCTCGGATGCGTTTCACCTGAAAGAAATTCCACTGGTTGGCGGCCTTCGACTGACTCTGCGCCGCCAGCGTCCGGTAATACTGGGCCAGTGTCATCTCGCTGCTGGACAGGCCGGCCAGCACGGTCCCGATGACGGTGAGCACCACGGGCGTGGTGGTGAAGGCGATTTCCCGGGCAGTCTTCCGCTTTTTGGCGGCGGGAGTCTCGGCCGGAGCAGGCGGATCGGGTTTGGGTGCGTCCATCGGCTTGGTACTCGAAGCCTTTCGGAGAATGACCAACACACGGAGCGGCACGGCTGCGTATTATAACAAGATGAAACCGTGCATCAGCCAGGCGGTCACGATGCCGCGTTCGTTCGCGGAAGACGTCGCCGATTTCGCGGCGGCGGGTTGCCCGGCCATCGAAGTCTGGCTGACGAAACTGGAAACCCACCTGAAAACGCACACGGTCGCCGACACCCACAAGCTGCTCGCTGAAAAACAGGTGTCGCTGGCGGCCGCATCCTATCAGGGCGGCTTGTTGCTCTCGCAGGGCGAGCAACGGAAAGCGCATTTCAATCACTACCGCCGCCGTCTCGACCTTTGCCAGGAGTTCGGCATCCGTACGCTGCTGATCGTCGCCGATTTCGTGGACGAAATTCAGCCGACCGACCTCGGCCGGAGTGTGCTATCCTTGAAACAGGCAGCGCAATGGGCGGCCGGCTACGACGTGCAGCTGGCCCTGGAATTTCGCGGTTCCAGTTCGTTTTGCAGCTGCCTGGAAACCGCCGTCGCCCTGATCGAGCAGTGCGGTGAAAGCAATGTCGGCGTGAACTTCGATGTGTTCCATTACTACACGGGGCCGAGCAAGTTCGACGACCTGGCCTTGCTTAACCGGAACAACCTGGCCTTCGTGCAACTGTCCGACCTGGCCGGCACGCCGCGCGAGCTGGCCGGCGACAGCGACCGGATGCTGCCAGGCGAGGGAGACTTCCGGCTCCGGCCGATCCTCGATCACTTTCGTTCGATCGGCTACGACGGCTGGGTGTCGCTGGAACTGATGAATCCGACCCTCTGGCAAACCAAGGCGAGCCAAGTCGTCGAACTGGGAATGATGGCCCTGAATCGATTGTTGAAAGGGTAAGCTTCGCAACGCGCCGCATACGGCTTCGCGGAGTTACCTTGCTCTGGACCTGCCCCGAGACCTTCGCTAAAAGGTGAAGAACTGCTACATGAAACTGCACCCCGCGCTGAACGGAACCCGGAACGTCAGAGGCGCGTTCGCGCCTGAGGCACATCTTCCCACGATGGGTATTCTCAACGGCAGCCCCGGCTGGCAACGGCCGTGCGCGCACCGCGAGCCGATCATTCGCCGTCTCAGCGACCGCCTGGTCGAAGCCCAGCGGCCGATCCGCATCCTCGACGCCGTCAAATGGGACGATGGCATCGAGCAGCGCTTCTTCGCGGCCCAGGGTCGGGAATTGCCGTGCGTCACTCCGGACTACTACCGTTCCCGCCCCTTGCCCTTCTCCGCCGATTCAAAGCTCGCCGAGTTCGCCGGCATCGAAGCGGACATCGGCCGGCAACTCGGTCGTACCGAACCGGCTGGCCGGATCATGAGTCGGATGTGCCGGGAATATCGCTCCGTCATTGAAATGTTGCAGCATCGCGGCGACCGGCGCTTCGGCGAAATCTCGAAAGACCTCTACGGCAGCGCGACCGAATCGCTCAAGATTGGCGAGCCTTCGCTGGTCAGCATTGCTCGGCAGCTGCCTGGCCAGTTTGCCCAGCATGCTTTGCCAGTGTGTTCCGAACCCGACATCGACGCCCGGCAGGCCGTGGACATTCTGGCGAGCCGCCTGCGCTCCTACTTCCAGGAGCCGGGTCGGGTGCGGGTCCGGCTGTCGGATGGCATCGTTGCCGACGCGGCGGCGGGCTGTGACTACATCAAGCTGCGCGGCGACGCCGTCTTCACCGAGCGCGATCTGCGCGTCCTGGAAGTCCACGAAGGCTGGGTCCACCTGGGAACGACGCTGAACGGGCAAGCGCAGCCGGTCTGCACGTTCCTCGGCAAAGGGCCGCCGTCCTCGACGATTACCCAGGAAGGGTTGGCGGTGCTGGTCGAACTGGTCACGAAGGCTGCCCACCCTGCCCGCTTGCGACGAATCGCCCATCGCGTGGAAGCGGTCGCCCTGGCCGAAGAGGGCGCGGATTTCCGCGAAGTCTACCGCTTCTTTCTGGAACACGGCTGTGGGCAGCGCGAAAGCTATCAGCAGACGATGCGCGTCTTTCGGGGCGGCTTGCCCACCGGCGGCTCACCGTTCACGAAGGACATTTGCTACCTGAAGGGCCTGTTGCTGGTCTGGCGGCACATCCGCTCCGCGCTGCGACGCGGGGAGACCGGCAAGGCAGCCTTGCTATTCTGTGGCAAGGCGACGGTGGGCGATGCCGCCACCTTGGCCGAATTGGTGGAGGAAGGCTTGGTGGCCCCGCCGCGTTACGTGCCGCCGCAATTCGGCAGTCCCCAGCACCTGGCGCCGTCCGACCCGACACCCGCACTGTGGCCGTTCACTGCTTGCGGCCTGGTGTGAAACTGGCCGCTGCCGCGAAACCGCAAGCGAGGAACTCCCGATGCACACCCGCTGGCCCGTATTGCTCGTCAGTGTCGCGGTCTTTGCCGGCGCTGCGGCGCTGACTTCCAGCGCCGACAAACCAACCACCGAGTATCGGCTGGTCCCCGACTGGCCCACGCTGCCCGCCGACCTGAAGCTGGGCGGGGTGGCAGCCGTCGCCACCGATTCGTCCGACTGCGTCTATCTCTTCCATCGCGGCAAGGTTCCGATCCTGGTTTTCGACCGCGAGGGCAAGCACCTGCGTTCCTGGGGCGAGGGCCTCGTCAAGACCTCCCACGGCCTGCGCATCGATCGCGAAAACAACGTCTGGACCACCGACATCGGCCATCACCTGGTCATGAAGTTCAACGCCGAGGGCAAGCTGCTGCTGACCCTGGGCAAGAAGGACGATCCCGGCGATACGCCCGACAAGTTCAACAAGCCGACCGATGTGGCCGTCGCGGCGAACGGCGACTTCTATGTCGCCGACGGCTACGGCAACTCGCGCGTGGTGAAGTTCTCCAAGGACGGCAAGTACCTGAAGGAATGGGGCACGAAGGGCAAGGGCGAAGGCGAGTTCAACTTGCCGCACGCGGTCTGCGTGGACGGCAAGGGCAAGGTCTACGTCGGCGACCGCGAGAACAACCGCGTGCAGCTCTTCGACGCCGAGGGCAAGTTCCTGAGCCAGTGGAAGGACAGCGGCGCGCCCTACGGGTTGTACCTGACCGAGAAGGGCCAGCTGCTGGTGGCGGACGGCCGGGCCAACGGCGTGCGACTACTGGACAACCAAGGCAAACCGCTCAGCCGCTGGGGCGAGAAGGGCACGGGTGCCGGCCAGTTCCAGATGCCGCACTGGCTCTGCGTCGATTCGCGAGGCGCGCTCTACGTCGCCGAGGTGACCGGCCAGCGGGTGCAGAAGTTCGTGGCGAAGTGAAATTGGCTCGCAGTTCACCGACCGCCCATTCGCGGTTTGCCTGGCCAGAATTGCCGGCGTACACTTGCCGCCGCGACAAGAACACTTACTTCTTGCCCCGCTTGGCGAGAATGTCGTCGATTTCCTTGCGCGACTTTTCCACGATGGCCTTGGTTTCCGCCGGTATGTCGAGCTTCAGGGACAGGTCTGCCAGCTTGCGCAATTCACGCAGCACATCGCTCGGCGCGTCTTTCCGGTCGGGAGCCAATGGCAGTGGACTGGTCCGCTGCGGGCCGAACCATTTCTCCTGAAAATCAAACAGTCCTTGGACGAGTCGGTTCCGCAGTTCGGCGTCTACCTTGTCCGACTTCAGCAACCGCTCCCAAAGCTGCAAGATCGCGAGGTTATGCCGGCGCAACAGCATGCAAGTTATCCAACTTTCCTTCGCTCCCCGACTGACTTCCGGGGACAGGAAATGTCGCTCAACTTCGGCGAGCGTTTCCGGCTGTGCCTGGTGCAGAAAAATAAAAACGACGAAAGTGAGGATTTTCCCTTCATTCGCCGCCACTTGGGCATTCAGAAGCGCAATAGTCTCCTTGGAAGGCTTCTTGAGCTCGGCGGTTGCCCCTATCAGGTATAACATGCGCAAGCTGTCTTCCTTAAACACTTTGGCCTGGGCAAGTTTCAGAAGCAGCCCTTCCGCAGCGGGAGTGCCCAGCCTGCCGATCGCCTTAAGGACTTGCTGAATGCGTTGACGGTCGCAGGATTCCGGATCATCCTTGGGTTCGAGCCGGCCCAGGAAATCTGGATCGTGCAGAAAATCCACCACTTGACTAATGGCCGCTGGATCGTTCGTTTCGATGAGCTTGATGGCGGTGCGTTGCAGGTAGAGGGCGTCTTTAGATGTCTTCAAAGCCGCCAGCGCCTTGGCTTTGTCGAAGGGCGGATCATCTCCAAACGCCGGCCCGTTCCAAAAGCCACCCTGCAAGCAGAGTGTAACCAGCACTGTCCGAAGCCAAGTAAACATGGCGAGTCTCCGAGACCAACAGGTGGACTGAAATCGGCGTTGCCGTGCTTACTTCTTGCCTCGCTTGGCGAGAATGTCGTCGATTTCCTTGCGCGACTTTTCCACGATGGCCTTGGTTTCCGCCGGTATGTCGAGCTTCAGCGAGACATCGGCCAACTCGCGCAGCTTTTGCAGCACTTCGGTCGGCGCATCCTGGCGCGGCGGCGGCACCATGTCCTTGGGATGGTGTCCACCGATCCACTTGTAGGGCTGGAAATCGAATAACGTCCAGACCAGCATCTGGCGGACGTCGTCATCCTTGATGTCCGCGCGCAGCAAGCGTTCGTACAAGCTCAAAATCGCGGGATCGTCGCGCACGAACAGCATCACATGGCTGAGCCAAACGATCTTGGCTGAAGCCGAATAGTCTGGTGACAAGAAGCGCTTTTCCACCAGCTTGCTGGCTTCCGACGACCGGGTAGTGATCAGAGACGCGACCGCACGAAAATAATAGTCCGATTCCGTATCGCCCGCTTTGGCGTCGAGAAAGGCCAGCAGCTTCGAGGACGGCTTCCGAATGGAGCCACAGGCAATGATCACGGCACGAAATCGTTTCCCTTTCGCCATGAACTCCTTGTCCGCGATCAGTTGCAACAAAATCTCCTGGGCCTTGGGGGTATCCAACTTCCCAATCGCGTAGACGATTCCCGGAATCCGGGGGCCGTGCAAACTGCTGCTATCGTAGTCTTCCTCACTATCCAGTCGGGCGAGAAACTTGGGGTCGCGAAGGATGGCCGTCAGTTTGTCCAACGCGCCGGGATCTTTGGAATTGACCAGGAACAGCGCTGTCTTTTCCAGATAAGGTCGATCCTTCGAGGTTCGCAGGATCGCCAGCGCCTTTGCCGTGTCAAGCGGCGCGGGACAATCTTCGAGGGCAGCGCAGCGTTCGGCTTGGACTGCCAAGGCAACCCACGTCCCGAGTAAGAGAAACGGTTGACGTGTCATTACGGTAGTGTAAGCCAGAATTCACCGCTTCGCCATCGGCACGTTCCTCGTTGTTGCGTGCGGCCCTCGCTGGTATCCTGAATCCCTGCCGGGCTTTTCCCCGGCAGTCTTTCCAGATGCCCAGGTTCCTTTTCCTCCGAGGTGGAGCCGTGATCCTGCCACACCGCTTTCCGCTGCGCTCGCTCGTCACCGGGCTGGCGACCTTCATCCTCATCGGCCTGATTTCCGATTTCGCGCCGTCGGCCGATGTGCCGGCCGGCGAGCGGAAGCAACAGATCGCCGACTTGCAGAAGCAGATCGACGAGCTGACCAGGAAGCTCAACGAGCTGCGCAAGGGCGATGTGCCGCCGGTCACGCAGCTCGACGGCGCGCTCAATCCGGACTGGCTCAAGGCGCTGAGCTGGCGCTCCATTGGCCCAGCAACGATGGGCGGGCGCATCACGGCGCTGACCGTGTACGAGGCCGATCCGACCGTCTGGTACGCGGCCACCGCTTCCGGCGGTCTGCTCAAGACCGTCAACAACGGCGTCACTTTCGAGCATCAGTTCGACAAGGAAGCGACCGTGTCCATTGGCGACGTGTGCGTGGCGCCGTCGGACAAGAACATCGTCTGGGTCGGCACCGGCGAGAACAATCCGCGCAACAGCGTCACTTATGGTGACGGCGTCTACAAGTCCACCGATGGCGGCAAGACCTGGAAGCACATGGGCCTGAAGCAGTCCTACCAGATCGGCAAGATCGCCATTCATCCGAAAGACCCGAATATCGTCTATGTCGGCGCGCTGGGCCGGCTGTACGGTCCGAACGAGGAACGCGGCCTGTTCAAGACCACGGACGGCGGCAAGACCTGGGAGAAGGTCTTCTATCTCGATGCCAGCACCGGCGTCATCGACCTGGCCATGCACCCCGCCGACCCGGAAACCCTGCTGGTGGCCATGTGGGACCGCTGGCGCGACGAGTACGACAGCTATGCGGGCGGCACTCCGCCGGAAGGCTACGACGGCTACGATCCGATGCGCAAGTGGGGCAAGGGCGCCGGCATCTACAAGACCACCGACGGCGGCAAGAATTTCGCCCGGCTGACCCAGGGCCTGCCCACCTGCCAGATGGGCCGCATCGGTCTGGACTATCACCGCAAGAATCCGAATGTCGTCTTCGCCATCATCGATACCGAGCGTTACGGCATGGGGCCGCCCCAGCCCGCGGTGCAGGAGGCATACTTCGGCGTCCAGGGCGAGGATGTGCCCGACGGCGTCCGATTGACGCAGATTTTCCCCGGCAGCCCGGCCGAAAAGGCGGGCTTGAAGACGGGCGATGTCGTGCAGGTCATCGATAGCAAGCTGATTCCGACTTACAAGGACCTGGGCGAGCGCATGAAGGACCACAAGCCGGGCGACAAGATCAGCGTGGGCATCGTGCGAAACCGGGAGGTGGAGGAAGTGGCGGTGGCGCTGGAGGTCCGGCCGGGCGCACCGAGCGGCAAGCGGCCCTTCGCCGAGCGACTGGCGGGGCAGCAAGCCAACCTCCAGGACAAGCAAGGAAAGGACGGCTTCCAGACCGGCGGCGTCTATCGTTCCGCCGACGGCGGCGAGTCGTGGATGCGCGTCAACAGCATCAATCCCCGGCCCATGTACTTCTCGCAAGTGCGAGTCGATCCGTCGGACGAAAAACACGTCTACGTCCTCGGCGTCAACCTGCACCGCTCGAAGGATGGCGGGCGGAGCTTCTCGGCGGATGGCGGCAAGGGGGTCCATGCCGACCATCATGCCCTGTGGATCGACCCGCGCGACGGCCGGCACATGATCGGCGGCACCGACGGCGGCATCTACGTCACTCACGACCGCATGGCCCACTGGGACTTCCACAATCACATGGCACTGGGCCAGTTCTACCACGTCTGCGTCGATCAGCACACGCCCTACCGCGTCTACGGCGGCTTGCAGGACAACGGCAGCTGGGGCGGGCCAAGCCGGACGTTGCGGACCACGGGACCGGCCAACGACGACTGGGTGGCCGTCGGCGGCGGCGACGGCTTCGTCTGCCGGGTCGATGCCGTCGATCCCGACGTCGTCTACGCGGAAAGCCAGGGCGGCGTGATCTATCGCCGCAACCTGAAGACCGGGCAGTTCTCGCCGATCGCGCCGAAGGCAGGGAAGGGCGGCGGCTATCGCTTCAACTGGAACACGCCGTTCATTCTGTCCAGCCACAATCCGAGCATCTTCTATTCCGGCGGCAATGTGGTGTTTCGCTCGCTGAAGAAGGGCGACGACCTCCAGGTCATTTCTCCGGAGATTACCCGCACCAAGCGCGGCAGCGCCACGGCGCTTTCGGAATCGCCGCGCAACCCGGACGTGCTCTGGGCCGGCACCGACGACGGCTTCGTCTGGGTGACGAAGGACGGCGGCAAGACCTGGAGCAACGTCACTCCGCTACCGAAAAACGTCGGCGAAAAGAACAAAGACCAGCTGCCCGGCCCGCGCTGGGTTTCAACCATTGAGGCATCCCGCTTCGCCGACGGCCGGGCCTACGTTGCGTTCGATGCCCATCGGTCGGACGACGACCACCCGTACCTCTTCGTCACGGAAGACTATGGCCAGACCTGGAAGAACTCTTCCGCGAACCTGCCCGTCGGCTCGACCCGCTGCCTGCGCGAGGACGTGAAGAACGCCGAGTTGCTGTTCTGCGGCACCGAGTTCGCCTGCTTCGTTTCGGTGGACCGGGGCAAGAGCTGGCAGAAGCTCAACAACAACCTGCCGACGGTGGCGATCCACGAGCTGGCGATCCATCCGACGGCAGGCGAAATGGTGGCGGCCACGCACGGCCGCAGCCTGTGGGTGCTGGACATCGCCCCACTGCGGCAAATGACCGCGAACGTGCTGAAGTCGCCGGCGCATCTCTACGAGCCGATGCCGGCGATCTTCTGGCGGATCGAACCGAACAAGGGTTCGCCCTTCGGCAACGGCAGTCGCCGCTTCTACGGCGAAAACCCGGTGCGCGGCGCGGTGCTCTACTACTCGCTGGGGCAGAAGGCGGGCAAGGTGGACCTGAAGCTCGTCGATATCGCCGGCAAGACGGTGCGCCAGCTGGGCACCAAGAGCGAGCCGGGGCTGCACAAGATAGTCTGGGACATGCGTACGGCAGGTCAGCCCGGCCCGGCCAAGGGACCGCAGCCCAAGGGACCGCCGCCCGGCGGGCCAGCGGCCACTGCCGGGGTCTATCGGCTGGTGTTGACGGTCGATGGCATTGATTATTTCCAACCGCTGCGGGTGGAAGGCGATCCCACGCTGCCCGGCGTGATCGTCACCGAGGAAGACGGCATCCAGCCTCGGACGCTGCCGGAGCCGGAGATCAAGTGAATCGATCTGGAATCGGGGCGACGCCGCGCGGATATAATGGCGCTCGTCGCCCTGGTCCATTTTTCTTGAGGAGGCGCGTGGCTGCCATGACGACGCCGACGACTTCGGTTCCGGAAATCGAGTATCCCGACAGCGACGGACAACGAATTGCCGAAAGCACGCTCCAATTCGACTGGATCGCCAAGCTCTACGGCAATCTGGATGCACTTTTCCTTGACGCGCCAAACGTTTTCGTCGCTGGCGACCTACTTTGGTATCCGGTGGAAGGGCGGCCAGACGTGCGCACCGCCCCTGATGTGCTGGTGGCTTTCGGTCGCCCCAAAGGACGTCGGGGGTCGTACAAGCAATGGCGGGAAGGCGGCATCGCTCCGCAGGTTGTCTTTGAAGTATTGCCTCCCGATGACCGCCCAGAGCAACTGCAGGGCAAGATCAACTTCTACGAACGCTACGGTGTAGAGGAGTTCTACTGGTATGACCCGCATCGGTGCCTGGCAGCCGGCCTTTGGCGATCCGGGCGAGTGCTTCAAGCTGTCGGCACAATCAGCGGTTGGACGAGTCCTCGACTCGGAGTCCGCTTTGAACTGTTGGACAACACGCTTCAAATGTACCGCCCCGATGGGAAGAAGTTTTTGACGTTCGGCGAACTGGTTCGGAAAATGGAAGACTACCAGCGCGCGACGCAGTTCGAGAATGACCGTGTGGAATGCGGATGATTCTCAAAACTTCCAGGAGTCCAGCCAATCATGCCTCAGTTGGTCGGAACCAAGTGCTTCATTTGCGAGCAGCGGATCGGCAGCGTGCTCGAAGGTGAATTCTGCGCCGACTGCGGCAATCCCCATCATCTGAAGTGCAAGAAATCCACCCAGGCTGTCGAAGGCCGCTGCGTCGCCTGCGGCGGTGACCACACTGCGGCAATCGCCAAGAAAGTACAGCAAGAGCGACAGCAGGAGCACGCGAGCGCTGCTGGTGCTTCGTCCTGGTGGAATCGACCTCGGCGTAAGCTCACCCTGCTCGACAATGTGGCAGGTGGATTCGCCGTGATGGCAATGCTAGCGGGCTTCTGGACCTGGCGCGACCGGCCCCCCATCGGAAGCTATGTCTGGATGGTTGACAATGGATTCCTGCTGGTCGGCATTCTTGGCGTCCTCGTTGTTCGGATTTGGCAATGGAAGCATCCAACCCCACCAGACGCTGAAAAAGACGGTCAGGGCGTAGACAACCCCAAATGACACACTGGAAAGAATGGAATAAACATGCTGCGCCGCATCGGATTCGTATTTCTTTCTTGCTGTTTGGGCTGCACCACCGCCGAACAGGAACAGGCCGACCCGCCGGTGGTCCGCGCCGCCGAGTGCCGACCCGCCGCCGACGCCATCAAGATCGATGCCGTCCTCGACGAAGCCGCCTGGCAGAAAGCCCCGGTCTTGCAGGACTTCGCGGTCTACTGGCAAAAGCGACCCGCGAAGACCGCGACGAAAGCCCGGCTGCTCTGGGACGAGCGCTATCTCTACTTCGCGGCCGAGATGGAAGACAGCGACCTCTACGGCCAGGTGAAGGACTTCAACGGCACCACCTGGCACGACGACGTCTTCGAGCTGTTCTTCAAGCCCGACGCCGATAAGCTCACCTACTACGAATTCCAGGTCAACGTGCTGAACACCCGCCTGGAACTCTTCCTGCCGTCGCGCGGGGCGGGCGGCTACGAGCGCTTCGCGCCGCTGACCCGCTTCGGCATGGAGTCAGCCGTCAAGCTGAACGGCACCGTCAACGACTGGAAGGACCAGGACAAGGGTTGGACCGTGGAGGGGCGGATTCCCTGGACGGCGTTCGAGGCCAGCGGCGGCCGCCCCGAGCCTGGCGCGAGGTGGCGCTTCGCGCTGTGCCGTTACGATTACTCGACCGCCTTCGAGCGCGTGGAAACTTCCTCCACCGCGCCGCTGACGCAGGCGGATTTTCATCGTTACGAGGATTATGGCGAGCTGACCTTCGTGAAGTGACCGACAACCTCAGCGAAAACTCGTAGGGTCCGCTATGCGGACCAGTCCCCGGTTGGACTGGTCCGCACAGCGGACCCTACAAACTACAACCTGACGATCGTGAAGTGACCGACAAACTCGTAGGGTCCGCTGTGCGGACCATGAATCGCGATTCATGGTCCGCACAGC
>JAGVLI010000158.1 GCA_020054355.1 Planctomycetales bacterium
CTACGACCTGGCCGCGGCCAAGGCGAAGGACTCCAAGGACGATAAGGTCATTGCCGCCGCCGACGAGCTGCGCGAGCGCGTCGAGCGCATCAACCGCAACCTGGCCCGCGATGCCCAGCTGGAACGCGGCCTGCTGATCGTCGCCCTCCGCGCCGCCATCCTCGACGACCAGGGCGCCCGCATGAAGCAGCTCTGGGAGAACTTGCAGCAAATCGCGGCGGCCGGCAAATCGGACAAGGAGTCGGAAGGCAACGTCAGCCAGTCGGTCTACGTCCAGATCGTCAAGGAAATGGACACGCAGATCAAGGAGCTGAAGGCGGGCCTGCCCAAGACCGCCGAGGTCTACAAGAAGACGGTCGCCAGCTTCGGCGCCTTCCTCGACAAGATTTCCGCCGAGGTCACGTCCGCGAAGCAGCCCGTGCCCGACATGATCTTCTTCCTGTCGAACGCCTACAAGAGCCTGGACCGCTTCGGCGATTCCGGCAAGCTGCTGGCGAAGATTCCGGACCCCGGACCGAAGGCGGACGACAAGGCGCAGAACCTGTTCCGCGCCGCGCAGTTGCTGTCGCTGGAAATGCTGCGGCTGGGCAAGCAGTACGACGAGGCGTACAAGATGTACCAGCAGATCCGCAAGACCGAATGGGGCAACCGCAGCCTCCAGGTCGACGCGGAAGGTGCGGAACTGTTCGAGGACTGGGGCAAGTTCGCCGCCGCCACCAAGGCGTACGCGGACATGATCAGCAAGATCCTGCAAAACCCCAAGGCGATGGAAAACCCGCGCACCAAGGAGCAATACTACGATTCCTACTTCAAGTACGTCTTCTGCCTGACCAAGCACGCGCAGTCCCTGACGGACGCCGCCAAGAAGCAGGAGTTCCTGGGGCGGGCGGCCAAGGCGATGGCCAAGGTCGAGAACACCCAGGCCGATTTCGGCAAGGAAGGTCTCAAGGAGAAGTACTTGCAGCTGCTCAAGGACGAGCCGGCGCTGAAGAAGGAGTACGAACTGGCCAAGCCCGCCTTCAAGGCTGCGCCGGCCGTCGATCCCAAGCAGCCGGCGAAAAAGGATTAGCGGCCTGTCAACGACAGGAATACGGGTGCCATGCCCACGGCTTTGCGTGGGCATGGGTGAGCCGGAGGCCAACGGGGCGCCTGGAGCCGGCCGATTGCACCCCATGCCCACGCAAAGCCGTGGGCATGGCACCCAGCGCCTTTCATCCACTCAAATCGAACGAACAGGAGATACTTGCGATGAACTTTCGCTTGCTCAAGGCCGGCGTCCTCGGCGTCGCGCTCTTCGTCTTCGCCACCACCGCGCTGGCCCAGAAGGTCGCTTACCGGGAAAAAGACAAGATTATCGAAGCCAACGGCACCATCGACGAGAGCGATCCGCTCAAGGTCATCAAGGTCAAGCCAAACTTCGGCACCACGGTCAAGGAAGTGAAACCCAATACCGTGGTCGATATTCAGTACGAAGCCAAGGCCGACCTGAAGAAAGCCTGGGACGGCGCCTGGCGCTCGGAGTGGGTGGCGGCGGTCACCGCCAAGGACGCCAAGGGCCGGCGCGAAGCGCTGCTGGCGGCGCTCAAGGCCTACCAGGAGCTGGTGGACAAGGCTGCGGGCGATCCCAAGGTGCAGCGACAGATGCAGTACAAGGTCGCCATCCTGACGGCCAACCTGGCCGAAGGCGACAAGACCCAGAACAAGCTGGCCATCGACCTGCTGGAGAAGCATCAGAAGGCCAGCTCGAATAGCTGGCAGGTCTTCAGCGTGGTCGATGCCTTGGCCCGCTTGTACGTGGAAACCAACGAGTTCGAGAAAGCCGCCGGCGCCTTCGACTCCATGAAGAAGCTGCCGGGCGTCGACGAGACCGTCAAGAACGACTGCGAACTGAAGGCGGCCGACTACCTGATGAAGGCCAAGAAGCACGCCGAGGCCGCTGCCCGACTGACCAAGATCCTCGCCACCATGAAGCCCACCGATCCCTCCTACGAAGCGATGCGCCTGAAGCTGATCCTGTGCAAGGCCAACACCCCCGACGGTTTCAAGGAAGCCATCGGCGACCTGAAGAAGCTGAAGGACGGCGCCAAGGACGAGAACAAGCTGGCGATGTTCCACAACACCCTGGGCGATTGCTACATGTTGGGCAACCAGCCCAACGACGCCAAGTACGAGTACCTCTACGTCGATCTGATCTACAACAAGGACCGCGGCCAGCACCTGCGGGCGCTCGAGCAGCTCGTGCAGGTCTTCAAGGACTTGAAGCAGCTCGACAAGAGCAAGGATTACATGCAGAAACTGGAAAAGCTGAGGACGCAGTAAGGCGAGATTGCGGCAGGGTCTGCCGTGCGGACCACAAACCCCGGCCATTTCGGCCGCTCAATGATCCGCACAGCGGACCCTGCCGCGCCACTCCCACAAAACAACAGCCCGGCGAGGCACTCGCCGGGCTGTTCGCGTTGTGTGCCAGGCATGTTGTGCATCTGGGAGGTGCAAGTCCTCTGCGGGCCGTGATGACCGGAACCGCAAGGCTAGGCAAGGGTGTCCGCCGCGAG
>JAGVLI010000748.1 GCA_020054355.1 Planctomycetales bacterium
GACGGAAGGCGCCCGCGCCGGCGGCCCCCGCTGCCGCCGCCGGGTTCAGCCAGCCGTTCGTGTTCCCCTCGGGGCAGCAATGCCGTAATTTCGATCAGCTGGCGCTCGCTTGCCAGCAGAACTGGTCCGCCGCCGTCGATCTGCTCAAACGCGGCGATCTCGAAAAATTCCTCGGCTCCCAGGGCCGCGCCGACCTGGCCATGGCCGCCCGGCAGGCCGCCCAGTATCCCGACAAGGACCGCGGCCTCGACAAGTTCCTCGAACGGCTCCCCACCAAGGCCATCCAGGCGCCCAAGCTCCAGGTCGAGCCGCTCGACCTCAACCTCGGCCACCTCGAGCCGGGCAAGGACAAGAAGCTCGAACTCAAGCTCAAGAACGCCGGCAGCCGGCTGCTCTACGGCTCCATCCGCGTGGTGGATTGCCCGTGGATCACGCTCGGCTCCACGCCTGGCTCGCAACAGAAGCTCTTTCAGTTCGGCAGCGAGCTGAAGATCCAGGTCAACGTTCGCGGCAAGAACCTCCGCGCCTCCAACAAGGCGATGGAAGGCAAGCTGCTCATCGAATGGAACGGCGGCCCGGCCGACGACGACATCGTGATCCCGATCAAGGCGGACGTGCCGATCAAGCCGTTCCCCGACGGCGTGCTGGCCGGCGCCCGCAGCCCCCGGCAGATCGCTGAAAAGGCCAAGGCCCATCCCAAGGATGCCGCCTTGCAGTTCGAGAAGGGCATCGTGGCCCGCTGGTACAAGGAAAACGGCTGGACCTACCCGGTCAAGGGGCCAGCCGCCCAGGGCCTCGGCGCCGTGCAGCAGTTCTTCGAGGCGCTCGGCCTGACCCCGCCGCCCAAGGTCGCCATCGGCGTCAAGCGCATCGACATGAAGGGTGAACCGCATCAGTCCCTGAAGGACCAGCTGCAAGTCCAGACCGACGAGAAACGGCCGGTCTACGCTCACGCGGTCAGCGATCAGCCCTGGCTGGAAGTCGGCCGGGCCATCCTGAACGGCCGCGTGGCCAGCATCCCGCTGCGCGTCTCGGCCGTGCCCGACCGCGTCGGCGACATGCTGCATGCCAAGGTGCTGGTCACCTCCAACGGCAACCAGAAGTTCGTGATCCCGGTCACGCTCAAGATCGGCCAGGGCTTGCAGTTCATCGCGCCCGCCGGCGGCCCGATCGTCACGTCGGCCCGCAAGAAGCCGATGAGCAAGATTCACTTGCTCCCGCTGCTTCTCCTGCTCATCGCCCTGTTCCTGATCTTCCTCTGGGACTGGATGCGCGACCCGACCAAGATCGCCGAGCAGAAGTTCGCGCAGAACGATCAGACCGATACCCGCATCGACAACGCCCCGAAGGTCGAGCCGCTCGATTACATCAACCGGATCCACGTCCAGTTCAGCGAGCAGCAGCGCTTCGGCCTGGTCTGCCCCCGGCTGCGCGACCCGCGCAACCCGGAGAAGCCCAAGCTGCTGACCCGCGACGAGCGCGGCATCACCAACAACACCTGTGTCCGCATTGAAGGCTATGAATACATCTACGGCGTCGAGATTCCCGGCGTCCGCTACGTGCGCGACAAGGGCAAGATCATGAAGGAAGTCCCGATCCCCGGCAAGGACAAGGATCGGGCCTGGCAATCGGTGTGGGAAACGGAGTACGGCCGGATCCGCGTCACCCAGTCGGTCGAGATCATGGTCGGCGAAGTGACCCGGCTCTACGACACCGCCCTGATCAAGTACCACCTCTGGAACCGCGACCGGACCCCGCACACCGTCGGCATCCGCGTGATGCTCGATACCCTGATCGGCGCCAACGACGGCGTGCCCTTCTACATTCCGCCGACCACCGACAAGCCCGAACGCTTCGTGCAGACGATGGAAGTCTTTGCCCAGAAGGACATCCCCGACTTCGTGCAGGCGGTCGAGACCGGCAACCTCAACGACCCCGACGGCACCGTGGCCGTGGTCGGCCTGAAGCTCAAGGGCGTCGAGCCGATGGAGAAGATGGTCATCTGCCGCTGGCCGCAGAACAGCGAAGCCCGCTGGGGTGGCGGCACCGGGCCGGGCGAATGGGCCTACGAGCCGATGGACAAGAATCCCAACGCCAAGGATTCGGGCATCATGCTCTACTGGGCGCAGGCCAACATGAAGCCGGACGAGCATCGCGACATGGCCTTCACCTACGGCCTGGGGCGCATCCTCAGCGACGTGGGCGGCGCGAAGGCGCTGGAGAAGTCCGGCGGCCGCATGCGGCTCTTCACGCCGCGCACCAGCCTGAAGAAGCCGTTCATCACCACCGCCTACATCAAGGCCAACGACGCCAACCAGATGGTGACGCTGTCGTTGCCGCCCGGCATCACCTTCGCCGACGGCGAGCGGGCCGAGAAGCAGGTGCCCGCCGCCACGCGCGAAGGCTACTCGCAAGTGACCTGGAAGCTGAAGGCGTCCAAGGCCGGCGAATATGAACTGAAGGCCGACGCCCCCAGCATCGGCGTCGCCACCGATAAGATTCGGATCAACGACGCCAGCATCTTCGATTGATGTTGCTGGCGCGGGCGACGAGTCCCATACCGGCCGGGGCGGACGGCAACGCCCGCCCCGGCCCGGACAGGCAGCCGTGCCTGTCTTTTTCCCTATCCGCTTGCAGAGTTTCAGCGTCCGTCCGTGCAGGCGGGTGGCGCGAGCCGAGCGACACCCGGACTGTGCAAAGACATGCTGTCAGGGATGCAACAGGTCCGGCTCGGCACGCCGGACCTACCCATTAGGTGCCGCGAGCCGAGCGGCGCCCGACTTTGCAAAGAACGTGCGGTTTCCGGTACGACTGGTCCGGCTCGGCTCGCCGGACCTACCTTCTCGGACAGATTCTCAGTGAAGGCAGTCCAGGTCCAACGGAATCGGACACTCATCCCGCCGGCCCGCCGCGCCTCGCAGCGCCAGGTTGGCCGGATGCCGGCATATTTAGTGGGTACCCAACCATGAATTTCAAGACCTTCATGTACTATTGCGCCCTGTGCGGCGGCTGGGCGGCACTGATCGTTTGGGCGCTGCAGGAGTTCTCCGGCATGGCCAACTGGGGCAACGCCAAACCCTTGTTCCAAAAGGGCACCGCCATCGGCGCTCTCCTGGGGCTGATGCTGGCCGCCGTCATCGGCCTGCTCGACGCCATCCTCAACTCGGTCGGCTTCGCCCGCGTCGTCCGCGTATTGATGTCCGTCGCCGTCGGCCTGATGGGCAGCCTGGTGTTCGCTTACATCGGCGAATGGATCCGCGACGGCGTCTCCTTCGTCTTCCCCGGCTGGATGATGGTCGGCTTCATCATCGGGGCGGCGCTCGGCGTCTTCGACGTGGTCCGCTCCGTCGGCGCCGGCGGCAAGGGCATGAAGCAGGCCATCCGCAAGGTGGTGAACGGCATCATCGGCGGCACCATCGGCGGCTTTATCGGCGGGGCGCTCAACGACGCCTTCAACTACGTGCCCTGGCCCTTCGACGACGCCTACGACACCATGAAGGCCCGCTTCCCGAAGTGGTCGCTGGCCGTCGGCCTGGTCATCCTGGGCATGTGCATCGGCCTGCTGATCGGCGTCGCCCAGGTCGTCCTGAAGGAAGCCTGGGTCCGGGTCGAGAAGGGCTTCCGCTCCGGCCGCGAAATGATCCTGTCCAAGCCCGAAACCTCCATCGGCCGCGCGGAAGGCGTCGATATCGCCCTGTTCGGCGACATGCAGGTGGAAAAACAGCACGCCCGCATCGTGCTCAAGGGCGACCGCTACGTCTTGATCGACGGCGACACGCCCGGCGGCACTCAGGTTAATGGCCAGCGGATCAGCGGCCCGTATCCGCTCAAGAACGGCGACCTGATCGGCGCCGGCAACAGCTTGGTCCGCTTCCAGGAAAAGACCAAGCGGTAACGCAACCTGACCTGGCGAGCCGGGTGCGTGAGCACCCGGAGTCCTC
>JAGVLI010000002.1 GCA_020054355.1 Planctomycetales bacterium
CACCTGCCGCTTCGCAGCCTCTGCACCTCGGAGAGTTTCCTGAGCGGCTGGGCCAACGAGATCATGCGGCAGCTCAATAAGACTTTGCCGCCGGCCTACGTCGCTCGACCCAACGTGAAATTGGGCGTCGATGTCGAAGCGGACGTGGGTACGTTGGAAAAGTCGGGACGCGGGCCGGTCGAGGAAGGTGGCGGAGTGGCGACGGCCGTCTGGGTGCCGCCGACGCCCACCCTCTCGGCCGCCGTGGACTTCCATCGCCTCGATGTATTCGAGGTGCAAGTGCATCGCGAGGGCGGCCTGGAAATGGTGGCCGCCATCGAGTTGGTCAGCCCGAGGAACAAGGATCGACTGACCGTGCGCCGCCAATTCGCCGCCAAGTGCGCGGCCTACCTGCAGGCAGGCGTCTCGGTCATCGTGGTGGACGTGGTGACCGAACGCCGGGAGAGCCTGTACGCCGCCCTGCTCGATCAACTGGCCGTGCCGCAACCGGACAGCGGCCCAGGCAACCTGTACGCCGCAGCCTGTCGAGCAACGCCGCCCGAAGAACCAGCCCGACTGGAAGCCTGGGTCGAACCGCTGGCCCTCGGATCGCCGCTGCCGACCCTGCCGCTCTGGCTCGAAGCCGACCTGGCGCTGCCGTTGAACCTGGAGCGGAGTTATGAGGCGACGTTCGGGGAATTGCGGGTTGGGGTATGAGAGGATGCAAGCTGGCTGACCAATCGAGAAGCGGATGCCAGGCGCCGAACCACGCATCCGCGCAACCGGCAAGACTTGAGAAATGAGATATGCTGCAAGGTGCCGTTTTCCTTGCATGTCCGCATCATCAGAAATGAACCATCATGCCTGCCGAAACCGAGGACATTGGAATTCCTCCGGAACTCGAAGCGGACACCCAAGCCGTGCTCGAACGCCTGATGACGGGCAAGCCCTTGCCGCCGCAGACCGCCCGCAGGATTCACGAGCGCGCGGAGAAGATTCGGCAAGAAGTCCTGCAAAAGCACGGCGTCCTCGACATCGGCGTGCCCGCGATCCGCGCGCTGCGCGGTGAGTTGCCCAACCCATGAAGTACGTCATCGATTCCTCGGTGGCATTCAAATGGGTCGTCGCCGAAGCGCACGACGGAAAAGCCCGGCCGCTGCGGGACGAGCTTCGCCACGCGCTGCACGACCTGCTGGCACCCGATGTTTTTCCCATCGAACTCGGGCACAGTCTGACGCGCGCCGAGCGCCAAGGAAGAGTATCGACCGCGGACGGCTGGTCGTTCTGGCTCTCCATCAAGGGCGACAATGTACAGCCGCATCCTTTCATTCCGCTGCGTGGCCTGAAGAATACTTGCGGAGGCGCTCTCATTTTCCGCAAGTCGGATTAAGCTGTCACGGGCTGAGGGTAGATGTACGAGTCGTCGACGGAGACGTTCCCCAATCGCTTCCCGCCGTACCGAGTCGGCAGACGACCGGGGTAGCGAGCCAGAATGCCGAGGACATCCTTCGCGATGGGATTTTCCGGACCCACCAATTTTACCTCGAAACGATCGACCCAGAGCTGTCCCAGCCCGGCCATGACGGTATGGATGGTGCGATAAGCAGCCTTGATTCCCTTCTCATTCACTTCCTTGGATGCGAGATACAGGAACCACAGCCCCTCCTCGCTCTCCTTCATCCACCAAGCAGCGACGATGTCAAAGCCGCTCTCGCGGAGCTTTTCGACGACCTTCGCGCCGTCGTCGATCTGATTCTCTACCAGCGTGCCTTGATCCATGGAAGCACCCCGTTGGTTGCGTGAGTGATGGCCTCAATGAGGGCCTTGGCTTTCAGTTCGGTGTTGCCCTCATAGCGGCTGGATTCCTTCCAGTCTTTCACGGTACTCCAATTGTCGGATAGATCGGAGCCGGGCGGCGCGTCCGCGTTCCGTTGGGCGGTCAGTCCGGCAGCCTTTACCAGCCTTTCGATGGCATGCGTGTAGCATTCCTGGGCGAACTCTTTGTCGGGAAAATCGTGCTGGTTCGTCAGCCGGGCGATACATGCTTTCAAGGCACACTCGACCGAATACCCTGCAAGGTAGTAGGCTCCGTCGAAAAATCCAGCAGCCAAGAGGGACTGAGCTTCGGCAATCCGGATGTCCGCAATCGTCTGAAAATCCCCCCGATTCATAGCGAACGCTCCTTGGCCCATCCTTCTTGTATGCTATCCGGTCTGTCGCAGGGCTGCTACGTCGGCAAACCACCCGTCTCTCGACTGATGGAGTTTCCACTACCGGGCGGATTCCAACAATCCCACAGCACCGCAAAAGAAGAAGCGGTGTTCTATCCGTGCGCCACGCTGCTGTCGAGCACATACATCATGGATGATCGCGAGTTTCGCGGATGAGATCGACGGCGCTGTTCTGCTCGCTGAAGAGCTTGCGGTTTTCCTCGCGCATCCGATCCATGCGTTCGCAGGCTGTTTTCATCTTGTCGGGACGACGGATGCCTTTTACGAGATCATCGAGAGTTTGCTGCAATTCGGCTTTCACATCTTCAGGGTTGCCGGGGATGGTCTCGGTCGGTTTCATGGCATTCCTCCTTTTTCCTCAGTGTAACGACACCCCGGCGTGGAAGGAAGTTCAGTCATGGCATCCGCCCCGCCAGCGTCCTTTCCGGCGTCCTCGACGGACTTTTTTTCGGTTCTCGAAACCAAAGAAGCGGAGCTGGGAGTCGAATCTCGTATTCGACTCCCAGCTCCGCTTCACTTGCGGGCACGCAAGGCCCGGCGAAAATCGCTCTGAAACCTGGTTTCATTGCCCCAGAGTGGTTCCAGCTGGGTCACATGCCGGAACGCGGTGCTTTTCGCCGACCAGGTCTCGTATTCCGCCCTGGCCTCATCTCTCGTTACGTCGGGCGTCTTGAAGGCTTCTTGCTGGGCGTTTCTCCAGTAGCCGATGGCGCCTTGCAGGGCGTCCTCGCTGGGGCCGAGGACATGGTCGGGCAGCTTGGTAATGAACGTCTCGGCGGCGGCCAGCGCCTTGCCGCGCTCCATGACCCTCGGCAGCAGCGCGTTGAAAACCTCGTACAGGCCCTTGGCCTTCGCGAAGGCCTTCTTCGCTCCCGCATGGTAGGCGGCGGACTGCGGCTCGCGCATCTTCTCCGGCCCGACTTCGCCCTCTTTCACGATCGTCCCGGCATCGGCGGCGTTGAGCCACCCCTGCAAGGCCGCGTAGGTCAGCAACTGGCTGCGGCCCAGGGCCGCGACGGCATCGGGGCCAATCGCGTCCTGCACGGTCACCAGCACCTTGGGGTCCTTCTCCAGGGCCTGCCCGGCTTCTTCGCCCTCCCGGTAAATCTGGTTCAGGGTGAGGTTCAACTTGGTCAACTCGGCCTGGTAGTTCTCGTCGCCGGCTTCGGCCTTGGCCCCCTTGACCATGGTCGCGTAGTAGGTCGCGTGCGTCTTGCGGTACTCGTCCAGCGCCGTGGCCAGCTCCTTGGGCAATTTCTTGGCGATGGCCGCATCGAGCTTTTTCACGGCACTCTCGACCCCGGAGGATTTCCGGAAAAGACCCATGAACTTCTCGCTCGGCTTCTTCCTACCCGTCGCGGCCTCGAACTTCGTCTTGGCCGCTTTCCACTGATCCAGTAACGGCATGAGATGTTCCTTGGAAAAGAGACTGGCGGAAAACTTCGTCGAACCTTCGAGAGATGGCAAAAACCAGCGTCGTCAGCGACGATTCATGGCCTCAATACGGCGATTTGCCGGAGAAAGTTCGCCAAATCCACGTCGGGCGATGGACAACCGATCCTCCGCTGAGCTGGAAGCCGCTGACCTCGCTCGGCTTGCGCTCGCGGCTATTGCCAGGAGATTTTCACTCGCCGCGTGCTGGGCATCAATACTGAACAAAAGACCAGAATCGTTGGCATGCGGAGGGGTGAAGATTGGGTGAATCCCCAGGTCGCATCGGCCCCAGGCGGCGGGAGTGCTATAATCAACCTTCCCATCCCAGCTCTGTCGAGGTTCCGCCATGCAAGCCGCCATACCTCCACCCGAAACACCGCTCGACGATCCGTCGCTGTACTTCAACCGCGAAATGAGCTGGCTGCAATTCAATCGGCGCGTGCTCGAAGAGGCCCAGGACGCCAGCGTGCCGCTCCTCGAACGCCTCAAGTTCCTGGCCATCTTCAGCTCGAATCTCGATGAGTTCTTCATGGTGCGGGTGGGCGGCTTGCAGCAAAAGGTCCAGGCCGGCATCGAGCGCGGCTCGGGCGCGGACCGCATGCCGCCGCGCGTGCAGCTGGAGCGGATCAATCAGATCGTCCGGCAATTCGTCGCCGATCAGTGCCGCTGCCTGTCGGAAGAGGTGCTGCCCAAGCTGGAGCCGGAAGGCATCCTGCTGCGCGGCTTGAAGGAGCTGACCGAGGCCGACCGCCGGCACCTCCGCGAGGTCTTTCGCCGGGAGATTTTCCCGGTGCTGACGCCCCTAGCCATCGACCCCGGCCATCCGTTTCCGCACCTGCTGAACAAGTCGCTCAATCTCGCGGTGCTGCTGGAACGGCCGCGCGACTCCGAAAAGGTCTTCGCCCTGGTGCAGGTGCCGGCGGTGCTGCCGCGCTTCGTCGCGCTGCCGGCCGAGCGAGGCCATGCCTTCACCGCGCTGGAAACGGTGATCCGATTGCACTTGCCGGAACTGTTCCCCGGCATGAAGATCGAGCGCGACACGATCTTCCGCGTCACGCGCGACAGCGAGTACGAGATCGACGACGATGAAGTGGAAGACCTGCTCAAGACCATCGAGGAGGAAATCCGCAAGCGCCGGCGCGGCGCGGCGGTGCGCCTGGAGATCGAGAGAGATGCGCTCGCGGACCTGGAGCAGTTCCTCATCAACGCGCTGGACCTCTACGAGTCGGACGTCTACCGCATTCCCGGCACGCTCGACCTGACCGGCCTGTTCCAGATTCACGGCTTGCCGGGCTATCCCCAGCTGCACGATCCGCAATTCGTCCCGCAGCTGGTCCAGGACTTTTCCCAGGCCAACGACGTCTGGAGCGCTATCCGCACCCGCGACATCCTGGTGCATCATCCCTACGAGTCGTTCAGCCATGTGATCGATTTCATCGAGGCGGCGGCGGCCGACGACCGCGTGCTGGCCATCAAGCAGACCCTGTACCGCACCAGCAGCGATTCGCCGATCGTCCGCGCCCTCCAGCGCGCCGCCGACAACGGCAAGCAGGTGACGGCGGTCATCGAGTTGAAGGCGCGCCTGGACGAGGAGCGCAACATCCTCTGGGCGCGCGAGCTGGAAAAGGCGGGCGTCCATGTCGTCTTCGGCTTCGTCGGCCTGAAGACGCACTGCAAGGTGGCCCTGGTGGTGCGCCGCGAGGAGGACGGCATCCGCAGGTACGTCCACTTGGCCTCGGGCAACTACAATCCCCAGACCGCCCGGCTGTACACCGATCTCGGCTTCTTTACCTGCAATCCGGATTTCGCCGACGACGCTTCCGCGCTGTTCAACTACCTGACCGGCTACGGCGAGATTCCCCAGTGGCGCAAGCTGGTGGTGGCGCCGCACCGCTTGCAGACCTTCATGGTGGAGCGCATCGAACAGGAGATTGCCCACCAGCAGGCGGGGCGGGGCGGGCGGATCATCGCGAAGATGAACGGCTTGCTGGAGCCGGTGATCGTGCAGGCCCTCTATCGGGCCAGCCAGGCCGGCGTCCGCATCGACATGAACGTACGCGGCATCTGCGCGCTGCGGCCCGCCCTCCCCGGCATCAGCGAGAATATCCGCATCGTCTCGATCATCGACCGCTTCCTGGAGCACAGCCGGATTTTCTATTTCGGCAACGCCGGCGATCCGCAGGTCTACATTGGCTCCGCCGATTGGATGGACCGCAACCTGAGCCGGCGCGTGGAAGTGGTGTTTCCCATCGAGCAGCCGGAACTGAAACATCGGCTGATCGGCGAAATCCTGGCGACGACGATGGCGGACAACGTCAAGGCGCGGGAACTGCTGCCCGACGGCGGTTATCGGCGGGTGGAAGCGGCTCAGCCGCGGGTCCGCAGTCAGGAGCGGTTTCTGGAATTGGCCCTGGGCGCAGCGCAGCGCGGCCTGAACGGCACGCCGGCGGTAGAGAACGAGTCGCTGCCGGCGCAGAAGCGACGCCAGCACAAGAGCCAACCGAAGTGACGACGTTTGACGACGATTCATCGTTTCGCGCGGGGTTGGTTCCCGCGCGAAGCGATGAATCGAGCAACGGACGATCGTTACCAGCTGCCCATGTCGCCGGGTTTGACTTCCTTGGCCGGTTCCTTGATGGGTTCCGCGGCCGGTTTGCCGCTGGCCGGCATGCTGACGCCCGGAGCCATCTGGTGCCAGGCGCAGCACGGCAAGCACGTGTGGCCGGGAATATCGCAATCGCAAATCCCCGCGACGTGCTTGTGACAGCCGAGCGACCCCAGCAAGCACAGGGCCGACAGGCAAGCGAATAGACGACGCATGGTCTCCATACCTTTCTGGGCCTCTCCCGCCCACGGGCTGGCGCCCCTGGACTGTTGCCGCCCTTACCGATTGCAGGAATTCTGTCTGAATGCACGGTCCTACGCTGAATGAATCGTCCACGGAATGCAGCAATCTTGACGACTTTTTGGTAAGGTAAGGCGGAAACCGGCGGCAGCGTTTGCTGGAGCGCCCAACGGCTCGACGCCTGCCACGGCGGCTGCACAAGCTGGGAGGACTGGACGGACGAATGGACGCGATCATCCTGGCGGCGGGCCTGGGCACCCGGCTGCGGCCCCACACCTTGACGACTCCGAAACCGTTGCTGCCCGTCCAGGGCCGGCCGATTCTCGACTGGGCGCTGGCCGCCTTGCCTGCCGAAATCGACCGCGTGGCGGTGGTGGTCCACTACCTGCCCGAACAGGTCGAACAGTATCTCCGACAACAAACCCACTTCAAGCACTGGACGACCGTGCTGCAAAAGCAGCCGCGCGGCACGGGCGACGCCCTGCGGTCCTGCCGTGACGAAATCCACTCCGACCGCTTGCTGGTGGTCAACGGTGACGATCTCTATGGCGCGGCCGACCTGGCCGAACTGGTCCGCCACCCCTGCGGCTTCCTGGTGCGGCCGGTGGATGAACCGCGCCGCTTCGGCATTGCTTTCCCGCGCCCCGACGGCACCCTGGAACGCCTCGTCGAGAAGCCCGACCTCGATGGCCGGCAGCTCGCCAACACCGGCGCTTACCTGTTTCCGCGCTCGGTCTTCGACATCGAGATTCAGCTATCGCCGCGCGGCGAGTACGAAATCACCGATTACGTCTCGGCCGTCGCCGCCGCCCAGCCCTTTCATGTCGTCCAGGCGAATTTCTGGCTGCCAATCGGCGATGTGGCTGCCTGGAACAAGGCCCAGGAGATGGACTTGAAATCCGTGCTGACGAAGTAACTCCGCTTGCGGTTTAGCACGGGACTACCCGTTCACATACGGGTTATGCCGCTTCTCGTGCCCGATGGTGGTCGTCGGCCCGTGCCCCGGATAGACGACCGCATCGTCCGGCAGCGCGAACATTTTCGTGCGAATGCCGTCGAACAGCAGCCTTTGGCTGCCGCCCGGAAAATCGGAACGGCCAATGCCGTCGCGAAACAGCACGTCGCCGCCGAACACCAGCATCGGTCGGTCCCGCAGCACGAACACGACATGCCCCGGCGAGTGCCCCGGCACCTCCAGCACTTCGAGCGGCAAGCCGGCGAAGTCGACGATCTCTCCTTCCTTGACCAAGCGATCTGCCTCCGGACTGACGATCGGCACGCCGAAGGGCGCGCTCAGATTGGCTTCGGGATCGGTCAGCAGATACGCTTCATCGGCGCCGATCAGCAACGGCGCTTGCGGGAACGCTTGCTTCAGCG
>JAGVLI010000795.1 GCA_020054355.1 Planctomycetales bacterium
ACCTGGCGGTTCGCGAGCTGGGTTTCGGCCTGCGCCCACTGCCAGCGCGTCTCGGCCGGCAGGCGGTCGTATTCCCACATCGCATTCAGCCAGCAGATGGCGGCGTCGGCGTTCTGGTTGAGCGCGGCATGCAGTTCGGCCATGCGCGGCCAGAGTGCTTGCCGGTCCGGCTCGTCGAGCGCGCCTTCGACGCTCAGGAACTGCTTTTCCAGCTCGCTCAGCTTCTCTTGCAACTCGCTCTTCCGCAAGTCGGGCAGCGGGGCGAAGTCGTCCGCGTCCTTGGCCGACTTCTTCCTCGATTTCTCGACGACCGTGGGGGTCGGCGTCTGCTCGTCGTCTTCCAGCTCTTGCGCGAGCAGCGACTTGCGTTCGCGCGGCGCCTTGCCCTTGGGCGGCTTCGGCTCCTGCGGATCGTCCTTGCAGATGTAGGAAGCGAACTCGAAGCGGGCGGCTTCGATCCAGGTCTGCACGGCCTCGTGTTCGCGGTCGAGCACGTATTCGACCCAGTCGCGGAGCGGACGAAACGCGGAGTCCGGCAAGCTCTGTGGCGCGAAACTGCCATCCGGCCCAGGATAGAGCCAGACGATCTTGTCCGGATCGTCGGCCAGCAGCTGACGAACCGCGTCGCGGCGCAGCGGGGGCTTCAGGGCCTTGTCGATCGGCAGGAACAAGTTGGGCATCTTCTGATACGGCCGGAAGCTGGGCGCTGCCAGTTGCAGCACCGGGGGCGGCTGCTTCGACGGCCGAACGCGCAGCACGATGCTGGTTTCGCCGCGATGCTCGCCCACCGCGAAGGACAGCCGGCCGAGCAGCGTGTCCTGCGCTTCGCGGACCAGCATATCGACCAACTCGTAGGCACGTTCGCGCAGCACCCACAACTCGGCAGCTGGGTTGCCGCCGCTGGGGGCCAGCCGCAAGGGCACGGTCAGCCGTTTGCCAGGGGCGGTTTCCTTCCAGCCGATCTTGGCGTCGGGCAGCGAGAAATCGAGGACTTCATAGATGTCACGGAAGGCGACTTCGTCCAGGAAGCTCCAGTCGCGCGGCGGACGGAGGAAGAGCATCTTGCCGGCGGGCGGCTTCAGCGAGTTGACCAGCGCGTGCGTGTAGCCGAGTTCAACCCAGACGTGCGGGGCGCGCTCGACATAGGCGCGCGGGGCCGGTTCCTGGTCGTTCTGCTCCAGGGCGCGCAGCAGCGAATAGTAGGGAGGTCCCAGGACGCGCAGCAGCACCCGTTCCTTCTTGCCGTCCTTCAGCCAGCGGAAGCTCTGGCGGTCGTTGCCCAGGCGCAGCATCTCGCCGACCAGTTCGGGCAATTGCTCGGCGGAAGCCAGCTCGAATAGGACCGGGGCTTGATTGGAAAGCACGGGCGGATGGGGATCGCGCTCGATGGGCAACAGCTGCTGCCAGCAGGTGATTTCCTCGGCCTGCATCTCGCCATTGGCTTCGATGGTCTGCACGCCGAGCTTGCGCAGCGCGGTCTGCGATTTCTTCGGCACTGCCACCGACGGCTGCACCCAGACGTGGCCTTCCTCGTCCAGCCCGGCGACGGCCGGCGCCAGGGTGATTTCCGGCGGCACCACGCTGCTGGTGATGACCATCCGCAGCGTGTTGAGATCTGGGAATTGATAGATCATGGTGATGTCAGCATAGTTTAGCCGCGAGCCGAAGGCGAGCGCTGCGGCCCAGCGCTCGCCTCCGGCGCGCGGCTAAACTTGGGTCGATTACTGTCCCTGCGCCTGCGCCTCGCGTTGCGGCTGTTCCTGCGTCACTGGGGCGCTCGGCTGTCCCTGTTCCTGCTCGCGCTCGACGACGACCTGGCCGGCTTCCTGGGCCTTGATGAGTCCGCCGGAAATCAGCTTTTCCACCAGCGCCTTGTGCTGTTGCTCGTGCTCGTGCGGCAGGGCATCCTCGTCGGAACGGAGCGTGATGACGATGTCCTTCTTGCCGGTGACGGGGTCCGGCCGGAAGCGGATGGTCAGTTCTGCCATGATGCTCTCCCAGTGATCTCGTCTCTGCGAAGCGGGGTGTCTCGCACGCTTCTACGAAGCGTCGCTAACCGCGCCAGTCTTTCGTCATTTTTTGGACGCTTTCATTTCGCTCAGCGTGCGGGCGTCGATGGTCTTCTTTTCCAGCAGCAGGTCGCGCAGCGACTCGACCAGTGCCCGGTTGTCGCGGACGATCTTGGCCGCCCGCTCGCGCTGCTCCTCCAGGATGTTATGCACGCGCTTGTCGAGCAATTCCAGCTGGGCCTGCGACAGCTGGTTGTGCCGATCCGCGTCATTCATGGCGCGGTAGCGGGCCACGCCCACCGAATCGCCGCCCAGGCCCAGCACTTCGACCATTTCGCGGGCGATGTAGGTCGCATGGGCCAGGTCCGAAGTCGCGCCCACGGACAGGTCTTCCAGCAGCTGCACTTCCGCTTCTCGCGCTCCCAGGGCGACGCAGATGAGATCGAGCAGGTAGCCGCGCGTCTGGATGTACTTGTGGGCCGGGTCGTCGTAACGCACGTAGCCGAAGGCCCACTGAGCATCGCTGACGATGGTGACGCGGTCGATGGGCGGAGCATGGGGGCAGAACAGCGCCACCACCGCGTGGCCCGCTTCGTGCGTAGCCAGCACCCGCTCCTCCGCCGAGGTCATCTTCGGCCGTTCGACCCATTCGGTCAGGGCTTGCTCCACGTCCGCGGGTTCGGTCGGGCCGGACTTCTTCTCGCGCAGCCGGATGCGGGCCAGCGAACGGCACAGGGCATTCAGATGGTCGCCGCTGTAGCGCGTGCCGGCGGCAGCGCCGATCACATGATCCCCCGAGCGCTTGACCGCAAACTCGATGGCATCCTTCGACATCTGCAAGCGCATCTTCTGATCGTAAATCTTGATGATGTCGCGCCGGTCGTCGGCTTCCGGATAGGGAATGTGCAGGTGGAACTCGAACCGCCCCGGACGCAGCAACGCGGGGTCCAAGCTTTCGACGAAGTTGGTGGTGCCGACCACGAAGACCATTTCCTCGCGGTGGAAGCCGTCCATCTCGGTCAGCAGCTGGTTGACCATCGAATGCTCGACGCCGCTGCCGGTGTAGGTGCCGCGCGAGGTGGCGAAGGAATCCAGCTCGTCGAAGACGATGATCGACGGCGCGGATTGCCGGGCCTGGTGAAAAATCCTCCTAAGATTTTCCTCACTTTCGCCAACCCATTTACTCTTCAGCTCCGGGCCAGACACGATGGTGATGGCAGCGCCGATGGCGGCGGCCATGCCCTTGGCGAACAGCGTCTTGCCGGTGCCGGGAGGTCCCCAGAAGATCATGCCCTTGGGGATCAGCTCTTCGAGCCGCTTGATTTCGTCCGCATCGCCGACCTGGTCCTTGTGGGCGAGCACGTCGAGGATTTCGGAGCGCAGCCGTTTCTTGACCTTGGTGTAGCCGCCAATGTCCTTTTCCAGGTCGATGCTCGGCACTTCCAGGGAGCCGACCAGAGTGGCTTGCCGGAGTTGCCGCACCGCGTGCTTGCCGTCGGCTGGATAGTCCTCGCCTTCGAGGGTCGAGAGCAGCTTGCGCAGGCGGACCGCGTTGACGCCGGAAACGTGCTTGTAGAGCTGCCAGGGGTTGAACTCCCGGCCGAACTTCCGGCTCTCTTTCTGGGTGATCAGGTGCCGGAGCTTGTCGCGCTTCAGGCCGACCAGGCTGGTGCGGTAGAGAAACAGGTTCTCGATGACCTTGGGCACGGAAAACGAAGGGTCCTTGAAGCCGAGCCAGACCAGTTCGGGGTTTTCGTAGAGCAGCGGGATGACTTCTCGCGCCTCGGCGGTCAGCCCGCCCTGGCCGGTGGTCAGCAAGTCG
>JAGVLI010000672.1 GCA_020054355.1 Planctomycetales bacterium
CGCAACTGGCGAATGTGACCGTGGAGGAGGCACTGCGCCACCCCACCTGGCGCATGGGGCCGAAGATCACGGTGGATTCGGCCACGCTGATGAACAAGGCGCTGGAGATCATCGAAGCCCGCTGGCTGTTTGGCCTGCCGGCCGAGAAGATCGAGGTCATCATCCATCCCGAATCGGTGATCCATTCCTTCGTCGAGTTCACCGACGGCTCGGTGCTGGCCCAGCTCTCGCCTCCGGACATGAGACTGCCGATCCAGTACGCGCTGACCTGGCCCGAACGGGTGGCCGGTCCGGCCCGGCGGCTGAACTGGCGCGAGCTGAGCGAATGGCACTTCGAGCAGCCGGACCGGGAGAACTTTCCGGCGTTGCAACTGGGGCATGAAGTCGCGCAGCGCGGCGGCACTTGCGGCGCCGTCCTCAACGCCGCCAACGAATCGGCCGTCGGCCGATTCCTGAACGGCGGGCTGCGCTTCCTCGATATCGCGCGGGTCTGCCGCGACGTACTCGACAACCACCACTACAGCGCCCGGCCGACCCTGTCGGAATTGACGGCGGTCGATAGCTGGGCCCGACAGGAGGCAACTCGTTGGACCCCATAGAACGCTCCGAACAGCCTGGCGACAGCGAGCCCACCTCGCTCGGCGCCTGGTTTGCCTATAACGGTCCGGTCCTCGGCGTCGTCCTCGCCGGCATTCTGGCCGTCCTCTATTTCAAGGGCTTCGACAAGGGCCTCGACGCGCTGCGCGTCGCCTTCTTCCTCGCCCTCGGCCTCGGCTTCGTGATCTTCATCCACGAGCTGGGCCACTTCCTGACGGCCAAGTGGTGCAACGTCTACGTGGAGACCTTCAGCATCGGTTTCGGACCGGCGTTGCCCGGCTGCCGGTTCAAGAAGGGCGAAACCACTTACATGATCGCCCTGTTTCCCCTGGGCGGCTACGTCAAGATGCTGGGGGAAGGCGGCGAGACCGACGAGGACGACGTCAACCCGCGCTCGTTCAAGAACAAGCCGGTCTGGCAACGGATGATTATCATTTCCGCCGGCGTCATCATGAATGTGATCCTCGGCGCCGTCTGCTTCATCTTCGTCTACATGACGCACGGCGAACAGCAGGTGGTCGGCGCCGTCGGCGCCGTCGAAGCCGGCTCCGCCGCCTGGGTCAAGGGCGTGCAGGCCGACGACGTGATCTACCGCGTCGGCAACGTCGAGAATCCGTCGTTCAACGACCTCCGGATCGCGGTGCCGTTGTCGGGCGCGCGCGAAATTCCTCTCGCGTTCGGGCCGCCCGGCGGCAAGGACATCATCGAGACCACCATCCTGCCGCGGCGCAGCAACGACGACCGCTCGCCGCCCGTGATCGGCGTGGCCCCCGCTTATTCGCTGAAGCTGCGCGACAATCGCTTCCTGGAGCGTAAGGGGCCCTACCTCTATCACTCGGCGGCTGCCCGCGCCGAGCCGCCGTTCCAGTTCGGCGACGAGATCATTGCCGCCAGCGATCCGGAACAGCCGAGTCAGGTCAAGGAACTGCCGCCCAGCCCGTACAACACCCAGACGCAGGGCCGCGATTACTTCGACTTTCGCCGGCGGTTGCAGCTGCTGGAAGGCCAGCCGATCACCGTGCGCGTGCAGCGCCAGGAGGGCGAGGCGGGCCTGAAGACCGTGGACATCCGGGTGCCGCCGCAGTTTCGCTCGACGCTCGGCCTGCGCATGACCATGGGGCGGGTGGTGGCCGTCCGGCAGATGAAGCCGGAGCAGACTTCACCGATCCAGTTCCAGAACCAGGACGTCAACGGCCAGACGGTCGAGGGCGATACGATCCATGCCGTCGAAGTCAAGGAAGCCACGGGCGTCAGCACGCGCTGGGTGGTGGACCGGACCCACTGGCGGGATCAGGCGATCGCCCAGGTCCTGACCGGCGTGGTGGAAAAGGACCTCGACCCGATCCGGCTGCCTTACGAACTGAAGCTATGGGCCGCGCGTACCCCCGGCCCCAAGCAGGTGCAGCTCACGGTCAAGCGCAAGGTCCAGAGCGATCCGAATCACAAGAAGACCTTCACCCTGGCCTGGGAAGAAGCCTTCCGCTTCGATAACGAAGTCTCGATGAATATCTCCTCGCCGGTTGCCCTCCCGGAACTCGGCCTGGCCTACCACGTCGAAACGACCGTCAAGGCGGTGTTGCCCAATTCGCCGGCCACGCGCGCCCTGGGCAAGGACGGACAAATCACGGAACTCAAGGCGGATGACGTCATCAAGACGCTCTGGCGCTATCAGACCAAGGAGGATGGCGAGCTGGGCGACCTCGCCCCGAAACCCATCGACCTGAAACAGCACCAGTGGGCCTACGCCGAATACGCCATGCACGATGGCACCGAGCAGAAGAAGTTCAAGCTGGTCGTCGAACGCACCAAGGACACGTTTGAAGTGATTGTCGACGCGGAGGAGGACAAGACCTGGCCGGCCATCGACCGCGGCCTCGCCTTTGAAGCCGATACGCGCATCAAAAAGGCGGCGAACATCGGCGAAGCCATCCAGATGGGTGTGGACAAAACCGTCAACACCATCCAGATGATCTATCGGATGCTGCAGGTGATCGTCACCGGCGACCTGCCCATCGACAACCTCGGCGGTCCGGTGATGATCGCGCACACCGGCTACAAGATCCTGGAATACGACATTTACGAGTTCATCCTGTTCCTGGCCATGATCAGCGTCAACCTGGCGGTGGTCAACTTCCTGCCGATTCCGGTGCTCGACGGCGGGCATTTCGTCTTCCTGGTCTACGAGGGGCTGCGCGGCAAGCCGGCCTCGCAGAAGGTGCTGATCGCCACCACTTACGTCGGCCTGTGCCTGATCGTTTCCTTGATGCTGTTTGTCATCTTCATGGATGTGCGCCGATACTTCTTCTCCTGACGCCCGGCCCTGGAGATAGCTCGATGATGCAGTCCGTGCGAATGATGGCGAGCGGGGGGCGTAAGCCCCCCGCGGAAATGAATCAGGGGGCTAAACGCCGTCGCTCGCCGCGCGTTGCCTTTCGCCTCGCGCTCGCGCTGACGCTCGGACTGTCAACGTGGACTCTCGCCCAGTCCAACGGCAATGGCGAATGGAAAACCGAACATTTGACCCTCAAGAATGGCCGGACCTACGCGGGCCTCATGCTCAAGGAACCGGCCGAGGAAATCGTCTTCCAGGTGGTGAAGCGCAAGCCGGGGCGGGCGCCCGTGGTCTTTTCGGCCAGGTTTCCGCGCTCCGAAATCAAGCGGCTCGACAAGCTGACCGGCAAGGAGCGCGAAGAGCTGATTGGACGGATCAACGGTCTGACCGCGGCCGGATCGCTCGAAGACCCCCGGTTGAAGTATCCCGAACTGAAGCCGGCGGTCTTCGTCGGTTCCGAGCGCAAGGACGGCCTGCGCTATGAGTCGGACCACTTCGAGCTGTTTTCCAACGCGGGCGAGGACGTGGTGCGCCGGGCCGCCGCGCGCCTGGAACAGGTTTACGCGGCTTACACATTTCATCTGCCTCCGGTCAATCGGCCCGCGAAGCCGAACACCACGACGCGCATCTACCTGTTCCAGTCGTTGCCGGAATATCAGGCGGTCCTCAAGGGCCGCAACATCTTCAATCCGGCCTTCTATGACTCCGCCGCCAATGAAATCATTTGCGCAGCGGAACTGAAGCCGCTCGCCAAGCAGCTGGATGAAGTCCGCCGGCATCAGGCGGACCAGCTGGAGCGCCTCAAGAAGCAAGAAGCCGAGGTGGGCCGGCTGCCCAAGGGTGAGGTGCAGGATCGCGCTCGCCAGCAATTGCAGGACGCCCGCCGGGAATTGGCGGCGGCCGGCAGCCGCAATGAAGAGCTGTTCCGGGTCGCCACCCGCCAGCTGTTTCATTCCCTGTATCACGAAGCCTTCCACGCCTACCTGGCCAACTTCGTCTTTCCTCCGGACAAGGGCGAGGTGCCGCGCTGGCTCAACGAGGGGCTGGCGCAAATTTTCGAAACGGCCATCACGGATGGCAACGAACTGAACGTCGGTCAGGTCGATCCAGCCCGGCTGGAACTCGCGAAGGCGTTGGCCAACAAGGGCGCGTTGGCGCCGTTGGCCGAACTGCTCAAATCGAGTTCCGCTCAGTTCGTCGTGGCGCACGGCCAGGACCGGCAGGCTGCGGATCGCTACTACCTGACGGCCTGGGCCTTGACCCACTACTTGATGATCGAGCGCAAGCTGCTCGGCAGCGATAACCTGGACGAGTTCCTCGCTGCCCTGAACGGCAAACTCGACCCAGTCAAGGGCACGCGCGAACGGCCCGCCGATCCGCTGGAAGCCATGAGCAAGCTGGCGGGCACACCCATTCCGCAGCTGGAAAAGGACCTGAGCGACTACGTCCTGAAATTACAGCCCTGACCGCGTCTGGAGAATCGCTGGAGCCGGGCGGTTGCAGCGTTTACAATTCATTTTCGTTATTCCCATTCCATCATCGCTGCTCCTGGGAGCGCTGCCCATGAAGCCTGCCTGCTTGCTTGCCGTGCTGCTGAGCCTGCCGCTGCTTGGCTCGCTGCCAGCCCGTTCCGCCGATGCCCCCGACAAGAAGCCGGCGGAGAAGCAACGCTACGAATACCGCGACAAGCACGATCCCGACGGCATCGGCAAGTTTTACATGGGCCGGGAGATTGCCCATGTGATGGGCTTTCAGGCAGCCGGCTGGCTCGACCGTCCGGAACGCGAAAAGGAAGAGCAGACCACTAAGATGATCGAAGCGCTGAAGCTCCAGCCCGGCGAAGTCGTCGCCGACGTGGGCGCGGGCAGCGGCACCATCACCTTCCGGCTGTGCGAGAAGGTCGGGCCGAAGGGCAAGGTCTACGCGGTCGATATTCAGAAGGAGATGATCGCGATACTCCGCGAACGCGCCAAGGCGAAGAAGCTTACCAATATCGAGATCGTCCAGAACACGGAAACCGATCCCAAGCTGCCGGCCGAATCCATCGATCTCATCTTGATGGTAGACGTTTATCACGAACTGTCGCATCCCTTCGAGATGACCGAGGCGCTGGTCAAGACGCTGAGGCCGGGCGGCCGGCTGGTCTTCGTCGAGTTCAAAATGGAAGATCGGGAGGTGCCGATCAAGCTCGTCCACAAGATGAGCCAGGCGCAGGTCAAGAAGGAGATGGAACCGCATCCCTTGAAATGGCAGGAAACCATCGGCACCCTGTCCTGGCAGCACGTCATCGTCTTCAAGAAGGAAGCCAAGTCCGAGAAGAAGTAGCCCTGTCACCGCTTGCGGTTTAGCAGGTGGACCACCGAACCTTTTCCCTGTCAGCGCCTCTGACTGACATGGAAAGCTCCCTGCAACAATACGCCGCCGATCATCGCCATCTGCTCGACCTGGTGCGTCGGGCGGCGGGCTTCGTCGCGCCCGTGGCCATCAAGCTGCCGCGCTTCGAATCGGCGTTGCTCAAGCTGGCCAAGCGCGGACCGTTGCTGCCCGTGGACGGCGTGCTGGTCCGCGAATGGGACCCGGATCGCTGCCGGGACGATGCCGGCGTCCGGGCGGGGCTGCGCCTCTACGAGATCGAGGGCGTGCGCTTCGTCCTGGTCCACTTCATGTACCACGACCAGCTCGATTGCGACGGCCTCAGCTTCTGGGCCGTGGACGGCAAGGACTATCGCCGGCTCTACCGCATCGCCCTGCGCTGCTACCGCGAGCTGGAAAAGCCGCTGAACACGGCGCCGGTGATGACCGCTTCCCAGCGCGACGTGCTGTGGAAGAACACCATCGGCTTCCTCGACAGCGCCAACTTGCGCCGCTACCAGGCTTACGGCATCCGCCCCAAGCGCGGCGTGCTGCTCCTCGGCCCGCCGGGCAACGGCAAGACGATGGCCTGCCGCTGGATCATGGACGAATGCCGCAAGCGCGGCTGGGAATGGAAGCAGGTGACGCCGGACACCTACCGCCAGGCGCGCCTCGATAACGAGATCGAAAGCCTGTTCAGCGTGGACCGCCGGGGCGTCATCTTCTTCGACGACATGGACCTGGCCCTGCGCGACCGGGAGAAGGTGAACGAAACGGAAGACCAGGCGGTGTTCCTCAGCGCCCTGGATGGCATCACCGTTCCCGAAGGCGTGGTCTTCGTCTTCACCAGCAACTGCGATTTGAAGCTGATCGACCGGGCGTTCAAGCGTCCGGGACGACTCGACCTGGTCATGCACTTTCCGCCGCCGGACGCCGGGCTGCGCCGCCGACTGGTCGAACGCTGGCATGCCGACATCCGCAACCACGTCGCGGTGGAAACCGTGGTGGCTTCGACGGCCGGCCGCAGCTTCGCGGAACTGGAGGAACTGAAGAACCTGCTGGTGATGCACTATCTGGAGAGCGGCTCGTGGGACTGGCCTGCGGCGCAGCGCCAATTCGACGGCAATCGTCATGATCTGCAAAACGGGCAGAATCGCCTGGTCGGCTTCTGCCGGGAACTGTCCAACGGCAGCCGTAACTGCCATTGACGCGCGCCGCTGGCGGTTTCGTGAGTTTTCTTGTCACAACCGCTGAGTGCTCGCGTTTCTGGAGGTGAAGCGCTTGACTCGACCGGAATAATCGGGTCGGAACAGGACCGGAGGCATGTCATGCGGCAAATCGCTGAAACGAAGACCGAACCCATCACGATCATGTACGCCCCGAACGGCTTCGTCGTCCGCTTGACGGGCGAAATCGGCCAGACGGCGGCCCAGGAGCTGCGCGAGCAGTTGACCTGGCTGGCAGCGCTCAGCCCGCGACACCTGATCCTGGACCTGTCGGCGGTCAAGACGATTGACGCCCAGTGCTTCGAGGTGTTCGCCGAACTGCGCGGCAGCATGGTGAAGCAAGGCGGCGAAGTCCGGCTGGCGGGGATGAAGGCGCAGGTCCGCGCCGATCTGCAAGCGACCAAGCTGCAACGCTTGTTCCGGATTTACCCAAGCATGATGACAGCGGTCTGCTGGTAAGGTCTGGTCGTCACCGTTACGCGAAACAGGTGAAACGAGTGAAATATGCTGTGCGCGGCCCGAAATGAGACATCCGAGCCGCGCACGAAGTCAGCGGTCGGCCGCCCCGCTTACATCGTGCGCGGCTCGGATGTCTCAATGAAGGTCTCATTCCGGGCCGCGTGCGCTATAGACGACATATCAATCATTCACTTCTTGCCCAAGATCAAGTCGACCAGCCAGCAGCCGCGAACGTGCTCCCCTGGCTGCCGGCAGTGGTTCAGGATGTCGGCGTGGTCGCAGCCGGCGTCTTCCAGGGCGTCGGCGAGGACTGGCATCCGGTCGAAGGCGCGCTCGTCGTAGATGGCTTGCGCCAGGCCCGTCACCGTGGGCGTGCGCCAGGCGGGATCGACGGTCACGGGCTGAAAGGGGTTGCCGAACACGTCTTTGAGTAGGTTTAGGATTCGGCCCTCCGATTGCCACTTCGAGTCCCCAAATTTCAGGATATTTGCCGACAGGTTTTCATCGGCGGCCAAGACCGTTGCCTGGTCCCAGCGCAGATTGCTGCCGACGATGCGAGCATGCGTCCAATCGACCCAGACCACTTTCTTGGCTTCGGCCAGCTCGTCCGCGCTGGCGTCGTCATCCGCAAACCGCTCCGCGACTTCCACGGTGTTTCGGCCAAATGATTTCAGATAAGCCCAATCGTGCCGGCAGCACGCCACGGCGAACAGCCGCAGCTTCCGGTCGCTGGCTCCGCCGTGCAGGAACTCAAGCAGCGGCGTCAACTCGGTACACTTCAGCCATTCTTGCTCCGTCATGGGCGTCCCTCGGTTGCGGTCGGATGACAGTAATGCCCGGCTCGATTTGCAACTTGGCCGGGCGGTCCATCGTCTCGCCGGCCACGTCATCACCTGAACAAAACTGTCACAAAGAGAGCCTTGCTCGAGGACAGGCCGCGCCGAGCCAACTCGGCCAACTGGGTCAGGGACTCGACCCCCAGAGGCGAGCCATGCCCGAGGAGAGCAGTGTCCACATCCCCGAGACGCTGCTCCCAGGCAGTAACGCACTCCTCGATCCCGGCGGTGGCTAGTTCGGCGAACTTCCGGACAACGAGTTCCGGTACCTGAAACAGTTGGAAGCCCTCGTCCACAACTGGATCGGGAGGACCGTCGAGGTACAGCAGAGGGCGGGACGAGAGGTCACCCCACTCGGTCGGCGCCTGCCGGTCGGCGACGAACCGACAAAGCATCACCAGTGCGGGAAAGCCCGGCTCGAAGCAGAGTTGATCCGCCTCCGGCAGGTCGCGCGCCCGGGCCTCGTCAAAGTTCGAGCAACGGGCCGCCAGGAAGACGTGCGGTGTGTGGATCACGACGTGCACCTCGGCGACGCAAGAACCCATGCCAGCCGCGGCGTGGTGGCAACGTGGCAGTCACGCCTGTAAACGAGGGGATTACTTCGCGCCGCGCGTTTCGTACTTCTTTGGCTGGCCCGCGCTCCCCACCGTCAGCGTGTAGCTCTTCGCGTCCGGGGCCACCGACAGCTTGATGCCTTCACCCAGGCACTTCTCCTCCGCGTTGGCGATGAACTCCGGATCGGTGTTCTCGGCAGCGCCGACCGTGACGTTGCGGTGCAGCTGATAGATCGCCTTCACGTCCTCGATGCGGCGCAGCGCGGCCGTCACGCTCGTATGCCCGCCCTTGCGCGCCCCGTTGTTGAAGACGGCCACGCGCGGCTTCACGGTTTGCAGCAGCACCGGGTTGTTGCTGCTGTCCAGGCCGTGGTGGTTGACCTGGAAGACATCGACCGGCCCCACCTTGTCCGAGGGATGCACCAGCTTGTACTCGATGTTCCAGGTCAGGTCGCCCAGGTCGAGGAAGCGCCAGTCGCCGTAGCTGAGGACGAAGCCCAGGCTCTTGGCGTTGTCGCTCTTGTCCTCGGCCTTGGGCTTGTGCTCCTTGGCGATGGGGTTCTCCGGCGCGCCGGCCTGGTCGGGCAGCACCTCGCCGTTGGAGCAAACGCAGAGCAACTTCAGGGCCAAGCCTTTGTCGAGCTGCTTCAGCTTGATCTCGTCGCCGGGTTTGAGCGCCTTCGATTTGCCGCCGCTGGCCAGCTTGTACGGCCCCACGGAGATCGCGAACTTGGCGTCTTCGGCCAGGGCTTCGGGGATGCCATGATCGTAGAAGTTCTTGATTTCCATGAGCTGCGCCAGCCGGCCGACGCCGCCGAAATGATCGCCGTGCCAGTGGGTGATGCACAGGTGATCGATGGTCTTGAGTCCCGCCGCCGTGGCGGTCTTGTGGATGCGTTCGGCGTCGCGGGCGCCGGGATTGCCGGTGTCGATGAGGATCGATTCGCCGGTCGGCAAGACGATCAGCGTGGCCGCCCCGCCTTCGACGTCGATGAAGTAAATGTCGAGGCCGCGCGGGGCGTCCTGGGCGGATGCGAACCCGGCGGCCCCACAGCAGGTCAGTAGCAATGCCAGCAGCCAGCGAAGGTGCATGATGGTTCTCCAGAGCAAACGAGGGTGAGGCAGGTGCTGGACATCATGCGCCAGGTTCGGAGAGGCTGCAACAAATTCCTTTTGCCAGTTCTCCGCGGCTGCAACCCACGAACGAAGCGCCCTGCTGAGTTGCTTGACCACCGCCGCCAGCCCGGCGAGCATGCACGGACTGCTGGCTGTTGGACCTCCTCATAGGGAGGGAATGAGGACGGGGCTTCCACGATGCCGAATCTCCAGGATGCCTCTTCCCGGGGTTAAGGCAACATCCCCATTGCGGTTCCTGCTATAGAGCCAGCGCCTCCGCAGGAGCCGACCATGCAGATTCCCGTCATTCGCGGCATCATCGACCGTCGCATCCTGGTCAACTTCCAGGTGGACCCCGATGTGCTGGCACGGATGCTGCCCAGCCCCTTCCGCCCCAAGTTGGTGGATGGGACGGGCCTGGCCGGCGTCTGCCTCATTCGCCTCAAGAACATCCGCCCCCGGACTCTGCCAGCTTTCCTGGGCATTGCGTCGGAGAACGCCGCCCACCGCGTTGCCGTCGAGTGGGACCAAGACGGCGAGCAGCGGGAGGGTGTCTTTATCCCCCGACGCGACACTTCTTCCTGGCTCAACGCCCTGGCCGGTGGCCGGCTGTTTCCCGGTGTCCACCATCACGCCTGTTTCCAGGTCCGTGAGCATGACGACCACTTCCGGATTCGCGTGGACAGCGACGATCGGACAACGCACCTGCTAGTCGAAGGCCAAGTCGGGACCGAGTTGCCCGCCGCTTCGATTTTCGCTTCGCTTGCCGAAGCATCCCGGTTCTTCGAGCATGGGTCGGTCGGTTACTCGGCGACCGGGCAGCACGGTACTTTCGACGGGTTGGAACTGCGCAGTTACCACTGGCAGGTTCGACCCCTGGTGGTCGAGCAGGTCGAATCCAGCTTCTTCGAGAACCGCACCTGGTTCCCAGCGAATTCGATCGCTTTCGACTCCGCCCTGGTAATGGAACACATCGAGCATGAATGGCACGGTCGCGGGTCGCTGATCGCCGCCGTCGAGGACTGCTGCCATGCCGGTTGATTTTCTGCCGCTGGCACTCGGCATATTGTCTCCGGGAACACTCCTGCTAACCTGGATTGCGCACGCCCGGCGGGCAGGCGGAGCAAAGGTAGTTAGTTCAATGACTGGCGGCCACGAGTGTTAGCCCGACGCGCCAGCGAGGGTGGAGGACGCCACCCCAAGTTGCACCGTCGC